>JAYWDM010000471.1:0-10692 GCA_043779885.1 Betaproteobacteria bacterium
AGGACGCTTATATGGATTTGGCGTTCATCTGCCCAAAGACGTGGCGAAAGCCAAAGAGTTGTTGCGCTACGCTTTAGATCGCGGGGAAGCCGAAGCGGGATTCTATCTGTGGACTTTGAGCTTGGCTCAACGACGGCCGTCGAATTCTCCCAACAAGCCTCAAGCCACTGACGATATCGCAGCTTGCCACAAAGCCGCTGAGCTGGGCGACCCGGGTTGTCAATACGTCGTGGCCATTGCACAGGGAGTGGGCGTGGGATTGCCACAAGATGATGTCGCTGCTTATATGTGGCTCAACTTGGCTGCCGCGAATGCGGACGCGGATGCGGACAGTTGGGTGGGCGAGAGTGCCCCAAAAACGCGTGATCGGATCAGATCTCTTATGAACCCAACGGAGATTGCCGAAGCCCAACGACTCACTCGGGAGTGGAAGCCAAAAACGATCGACGAACTGCAAGAGCCGCCACTTGTCCGAGCAATCCGCGAACTTCGCGACGAGATGGATGGCAAATTTCCTGCAGTCCCACAGTTGCCTTCGCAAACGATACCGCCTCCCGTGCCTGCGCCACCGGCTGCTGCTAAACCTGAACGTAAGCTCGATTTGTCCGCAATCACGGCGCCCTTGCAGAAAGACATAAATCCAGCCATGCCAAACATCGCTAGGATGGAACCAGTCGAGAAAAAGCCGACGCCATCAACTACCCCGGTTGATTTCATCAGCCAGTCGCTATGCGGCAAGCTGATTAAGGACCGTGCCGCCCTCTCCGCGGAGACAGGAAGCATTCAAGGTTGCAAGAAGCTTCAACGCGGCGGGCGCTCCACGATGACAGTAGATAACACTGCTAACGACACCGCTGTATTGGTCAAGTTGTATCCGAACGGTCTGCCGAACGCGGCGGCTGTGCGGGTATTTACCATCCGCGCAAAGGATAGCTGGACCGAGACTGGCATCCGCGCCGGTACCTATGAGTTGCGCTACGAAGACCTCGCGAGTAAGGCTTTTACGAAGACGGAGCCGCTTACGTTGAACGAGCGCTAGGTCGAAGGCGGCGTGGAGTTCAGTCGGCTCAAAGTGACACTTTATAAGGTGCAGAATGGCAATATGGAAACCCGGCAGATTGCAAAAAGCGAGTTTGATGATTGATTATCCTTGGCGAAAATCGTTCGGTACTAAATCGAAACAACCTCGCGCCAGCGACCATTAGCTTCAATCTCTTCGGGGCAATAACGCCACGCCGTCGCACCCGCACAGATTGACGAGACAGGCTTTAGTGACCAGCGCCGGTCTTAAACAGCGCCGCCAGTTCGGGCGCGAAGCGGGCATCGATCAGCACATAGAGCATGCGGCACACTTGCTGCGAGCGATTGCTCCACGCGTGGCTCGTGCCGCGCTGAATCACGACGTCGCCCGCCTTCAGCTGCACGTCCTCGTCGTCGAGAATCAGCGTGATTTCGCCGTCGAGCACGACGGCATAGTCGATCGTCTCGGTCCGGTGCATCATCGGGTGGCGGCCGCCGCGGCCGAACATCGACGCGGACTCGTTGCCCATGGCAGCGAAGACCTCGCGCGCCTTCTCCGGCGTCATGTTGCGGATGTCCGCGGACTCAGGCTGCAGTTCGGCGATGCGGATCACGGTGCCCTGCGGCGCCGGATGGATCGTGCGCGGACCCAGCGTCGGATCAGGCTCAGCGGCCGCCAGCACGACGGGCATCGCGCTCGTTTTCCAGATGTCGCTCGAACGATGCCCCGGCCGCAGCGGGTTCGCTTTCACGTTCGGCGCGAGACCGTCGGAAATGACGATGGCCTTGCCGCTCGGGTCATGGCCGGTGACCACGCGTCTTGTGAATCCTGTCATAAGCTCCTCTCCGATGGTGATGGGTGATGGGTTATGGGTGATGGGTGATGGGTGAGAACATTTAAGGCTTTGCCCGTTACCCATTACCCGCCTACTCGGGCTCTATTCCCGCCACGCGCGCGGCATCGCCCATGCGCCTGATCGCGGTGGCGACGAAGGGCGTGAATTCGGCTGATGAATCGCCGACCGGATTCAGACCCAGGCGAACAAAGCGCTCGCGCACGTCGGGCGCCGCCATCGCCTTGCGCACTTCAGTTTCCAGACGGGCCAGAATGTCGCGCGGCAGTCTCGCCGGCGCGAACATGCCGTGCCAGCTGGCGTCGATTTGCGTGGGCGCTACACCGGCTTCGGCAAGCGTCGGCACATCCGGCAGGAAAGCCGCGCGCACCGGCGCATCATAGCCGAGCGCGCGCACCTTGCCGGACTTGATCAGCGGCAGGCCGAGCGTCGGCGTCACAAACATCACCTGCACTTCGCCCGCCATCAACGCGGATATGGCAGCGCCTGCGCCCTTATATGGAATATGGACCATATTGATGCCGGCGCGCGCGTTGAATAACGCACTGGCGAGATGGATCGTATTGCCGATGCCGGGCGAGCCGTACGAAATTCTGCTCTCCGGTTTTTTCGCGAGCGCCACCAGTTCCCTGGCGTTCTGCGCGGACACGCCCGGATGCACGACCAGAATGTGCCCGTCGGAGGAACAGATGTGCGAAACCGGCGTGAAATCCCTGATGGGGTCGAAGGGGAGCTTCTTGTAGATGGCCGGATTCACCGCGAATGAACCGGAGGTCACGAGCAGTGTATGTCCGTCGGGGGCCGCCCTGGCGACGATCTCGGCGCCGATGATGCCGTTCGCGCCCGGACGATTGTCGACGATAAACTGCTGGCCCGTTTGCACCGACAGTTGCGCGGCGACGATCCGCGCGGTTGTGTCCGGGCCGCCCGCGCCGAAGCCGACGATGATGCGCACCGGGCGCGCGGGCCAGCTTTGACTCCAGCCGGTGCTGCACGCAAACAATGCGCATGCAAAAATTAAAATTGGGCGCACGAATGAATTTCCTGTAAGGCGCGACGGCGCGGCTTGATTTCGATGCGGGGCAGCGCAGTATAGTCAGGGCGCGCATGCAAGATCAAGTTGCGAGCCTCGCGCGTGAGGCCCGAAAAACGCTATCATGTCGCCCTCAATCGAGCGCGTACGCGGAAAAAACCGCGCGGCGCGCGAACAACAATCGGGGGGAGTTCATGAAGGTTTGCATATTCGGCGCCGGTGCTGTCGGCGGTAACATGGCAACGCGCCTGGTGGCGGCAAAAGCCGACGAGGTCGCGGTGGTCGCGCGCGGTGCGCAGTTGCAGGCGATCCGCACGCGCGGTCTTACGCTGCGCACGGGCGGCAAGGAAATTCACGCCAAACCGGAAATAGCGACGGATGATCCGTCGACGCTGCCGCCGCAGGATGTCATCGCGGTATCGGTCAAGGCAACTGCTGCGCTGCCCGCCGCCGCCGCCACGATCGGCAAACTGCTCGCGCCGAACGGTTGCGCGGTGTTTCTCATCAACGGCATTCCATGGTGGTGGCGGCACGGGATGGCCGGCGCCGGCGGCACGCTGCCGCTGCTCGATCCCGACGGCGCATTGTGGAATCACGTGCGGCCGGAACGCACGCTCGGCTGTGTAGTGCACCTCCCCAACGAAATCGTCGAGCCGGGCGTGATCGTGCACACGGGACCCAACCACCTGATACTCGGCGAGCCGGACGGCTCAACCAGCGCGCGCGTCAAGGCGGTTGCGGAAATGTTCATGCGCGGCGGCATCGATGCGCGGATCTCGACGGACATCCGCCGCGACGTCTGGCAGAAGCTCGCGCTCAATGCGTCAGGCAACACGCTCTCCGCGCTGACGCAAGTCGATCTCGGCGGGCTCGGCATGGATCCGGGATTGTGCGAACTGTCGATCAAAATCATGCGTGAAGCCATCGCCGTCGCCGCCGCGCAAGGCTGGGACCTGAGCGCGGAAATGGACGTCGAAAAGCTGGCGCGCCGCGGCAGGCCGGGACAACGCCCTTCGATGCTGCAGGACGTGACGCACAAACGCGCGCTGGAAGTCGAAGCACTGCTCGGCCAGATACAGGCCTTCGCACGCGAGCTAAAAATTGCCACTCCCTGTATCGACGTCATCCTGCCGCTGCTGCGCGGGCTGGATGGCGCGCTGCGCGCGGCGTGAGGGCAATTACCTTCCCCTTCAAAGCGAAGGTTTAGATGGGGATGGGTCTAGATTAATGGCGCGCGAACGTAAACCCATCCCCTCCTCGGTCCTCCCCTTGAAGGCATAGGTATCTACACATCGGCAGGAAACCCCTTCCCCCGCAAGGGGGGAAGGGGCTGGGGAGTGGAGATGTGTAGATACCTATGCCTTGAAGGGGAGGATGAGATTAGGTTGCTCGCCATGAAGCCGCAACAAATAACAATCCCCCGGCAAAGCCGGGGGTATTCAGGATTGCGGCCCCCTCAAAGGGGGCTGATCGCAATCCAAGGTCAAAAGCCCTCTCGGTACAGACATGGGCGATTGCAAAATGGTACCGTCAAGAGCGAGTCCAAATGCTGTACGTTAAAATGCCATTGGGAATACTCCCGGAAATGTCAAACGTCTACTGCCACCCCGGCAAAGCCGGGGGATCTCCCATGTTGGTTAGAGGTTCACGCATGCTGAAGCTGTGGGGCCGGCCATCGTCGGGGCGCACGCAGAAAGTATTGTGGACGCTCGCCGAGATCGGGCTCGAGTTCGAGTTCATCCTCGCCAGCGCGGAGATGGGCCCGGGCGGCCACGTCGCGAAAGGCCACAAGCCGTACGGCGTGGTCGACACGGCCGAATATCGCGCGAAAAATCCCAACGGCCGCGTCCCGACCATCGACGACGACGGCTTCGTGCTGTGGGAATCGAATTCGATCGTGCGTTATCTCGCCATGCTGTACGCGCCGGATTTGCTCTATGGCAGCGACGTGAAAACGTTCGCGTCCGCAAGCCGCTGGGCCGACTGGGAGAACAACGAACTGCTGCCGCCGCAGCACAACATGGCGATGCATCTGATCCGGCTGCCGGAGAATCAACGCGATCCACGGGTGCTGGCGCGGGCATGCGGGAAATTCGCGCACGCGCTGCGCATCGCCGACGCGCAACTCGGGCACACCCGCTACATCGCGGGCGAACGTTTCACGTATGGCGACATTCCGCTCGGCCTGCGCGTGCATCGCTGGCACGTGCTCGGGCTCGCGCGCGAGGTGCCGCCCGGCATCGCGCGCTGGTACGCGGAAATCACCGCGCGGCCGGCATTCCAGGTGTGGACCGCGGACCCCGCGCACCACCTCGAAGGGTGAGTAGTCTTCCTCCCCTTGAAGGGGAAGGTGAGATTTGCGCTACGCGTTTGACGTTCTTAGCCCGACTTGCGGTTGGCTTCCTTGATGATCGCTTTGCGGTTCTTGCGCCCGAGCGTCTTGTTATGACGCGACTGCGCGGCATTCACCGAGCGCGCGCCGCATTTCGTGCACTCGGATTGCATGAGCGCGCTCGCAACGAGCTTCTCGCTTCTGAATGCGTGCGGATCGGCCGCCTCCGCCATTTGCTTGAGCGTCTCTTCGCCGCATTTCCAGCACGTGAGTTCGGTCATGACCTTCGTTGTTGCCGTTTGCGCCTGCAGCATGTCGTTTCCTTCGTTAAGTAACCAGCGGCCCGCCACTGCCAACTGGAGGCAAAAGTCGGCCAGCATCACTCGACGGCACGACCGCGCTTGTGCTGCGCGCGCATTGCCGCTGCGATAAGATGACGAGATCGGGGAAAAACATCGGGCAGGACCTGCCGCCCGTCTGTGTGACCAGGATACTGGCGTGGCGGGCCGGACTTTAACCCACTGCCGCGATTAGCGCAAAACGAATTCGAACAACGACGGGAAACGCATGACCTTAGCACGCTTAATGACCCGAGTTACGGTGATTGCGCTGACCGCGGCAGCGGCGCCGGGCGCCTGGGCGCAGACTTATCCGGTGAAACCGATCCGGTTGATTTCGCCTTATCCGCCCGGCGGCGGCACCGACGCGGCAGCGCGCATCATCGCGCAGGCGCTGTCCGATCAACTCGGCCAGCAGGTGGTGGTCGACACGCGCGGCGGCGCCAGCGGCATGATCGGCACCGAGCTTGCCGCCAGAGCCGCGCCCGACGGCTACACGATAGTGCTTGGCAATGTCGCGCCGCTCGCGATCCTGCCCGCGGCGACGCCGAAACTTCCGTACGATGCGTTGCGTGATTTCAGTCCGATCAGCCTCGTCGCGCTGTCGGATTACGTGCTCACCGTGCATCCCTCGCTGCCCGCAAGAAGCCTCAAGGAACTGCTCGCGCTCGCGAAGTCCAATCCGGACAAGCTCACCTACGCGTCCAGCGGCAATCTCGGCGCGCCGCATCTCGCCGGCGAACTCATGAACCTGCTCGCGAAGGTGAAAATCGTGCATATCCCGTACAAAGGCAACGGCCCCGCCGCCATCGCCGTGATGTCCGGTGAATCGACGATGATGTTCGGCACCGGCCCGTCGGTCGTGCCGCACGCGAAGTCGGGCAAGTTGCGCGTGCTTGCCACGACCGGTCTCAAACGCTCGATACCCGAGCTGCCGGCCATGGCCGAGTTGCTGCCGGGTTACGACGTCACGCAATGGTACGGCCTGCTGCTGCCGGCGGGCGCGCCGAAAGAAATCGTCGACCGCCTGCACAGGGAAATTGCGCGCGCCATCGCAAATCCGAAAATCGCCCAGCTCTATATCACCCTGGGCACCCAGCCCGTGAGCAACACGCCGGAAGAATTCCACGCATTCATCAAGGCCGAGCAGGACAAGTGGGGCAAGGTAATCAGAACAGCGAACATCAAGGCCGATTAAGCAGCCGGCAGGATGAACACATTGGCTGACGCAGTAGACGAATTCGAGTTTTTTCTCGACAAACCCTGGTCGGACGGCTTGCCCGTCGTCACGCCGACCGAGGCGCGCGTCGCGCGCATGCTCGCCGCCACGCGCCGCGATCCGGCTGAACTCGTCGGCCTGATTCCGCCGGCGATGGAAGCGGCGACGGTGCGCACCGTCGCGATTCATGCGCTGATGGCGGGCTGCAAGCCGGAATACCTGCCGGTCGTCCTCGGCGGCATTGCTCTCATGCTGCGCGAGAAATTCAATCTGAACGGCGTGCAGGGCACGATGCACGGGGTGGCGCCGCTGATGATAGTGAATGGTCCCTACGCCAGTACGATCGGGCTGCATGGCGGCAACGGATGCTTCGGGCCGGGGTTTCGCGCCAATGCGGCGATCGGCCGCGCGATACGGCTGATGCTGCTGAATCTCGGTGGCGGCATTCCGGGCGTCGGTTCCGCCACGGTATTTTCGACGCCGTTGCGCTACACCGCGTGCCTCACCGAGAACACTGAGCGCAGTCCGTGGGAGTCGCTCGCGGCGGCGCGCGGCTATGCGCCCGGCGCCAACGTCATTACGTGCGCGATGGTCGAAAGCCCGCGCCTGTGCTACGACGATGTCAGCCAGGAACCGGAGCGCCTCTTGACCGGCATCGCCGACTCGATGGCCGCCATGAGTTCGTGGAACATGCACGTGCGCTCCGACATGGTGGTGGCGATGGGCCCCGAACAGGCCACGATCTGCGCGCGCGCGGGCCTGAGCCGGGCCCAGGTGCAGCGCAGGTTGTGCGAGTTGGCGCAGCGCAAAGTCGGCGACCTCAAACGCGGCGGCAACTGGCGGCGCGAGCGGGCGCTGCAAATCGACGTCGATCCCGACGATGACGAATGCATGGTCCCGGTGATCAAGGATGCGCGCGACCTGCATCTGATAGTCGCCGGCGGCTGGGGGCCGCTCACCGCGGTGTGCCACGGGTGGGGCGGCGGCAGCCGCGCGGTGCATGGCCAGTACGACGTCTAAGATGCGCTTTCAAAATTCACCTTTTCCCCTTGATAGGGAGGTGAGGGCCGGGCGGCCTCTTGCGCAACTGCGGTCGAGTAGCGGCGGGCATGGTGTGACGAAGATGCGATCAATATTTTGAACTTACGTGGCGCCGTTCGCGCGTTACCTCTGTCGCCAGCCACCCGGCAGCGCCTGAAGTGGCACCTGGCCAACAGCCGGTTCGGTCCGCTTGTGCTGCGTTGGCTGACCGTGGTGCGGGCGGAGCCGGCCGCGATGCCGCCGGATGCGCCGTGCCTGGACAAGGATGCCGTGCGCGCCGGGGCCGAGAGCGAACTGTCCGCGTTCCTGTCAAGCGGGCAACGGTTGCAACTTGGGCCTGTCGCCGGCACGCCGCTGGTCAGCGTGGTGGTCGTGCTTTACAACCAGGCGGGCTTGAGTCTGCTGTGCCTGCGCGCGCTGGCCGCGTCGCGCGGCGTTACGTTCGAGACCCTGATCGTTGACAACGCGTCGAGCGACCGCGTGCCGCAATTGCTCGACCGGCTGGACGGCGTCACGGTAATGCCGCAGGCCGGGAACCTGGGCTTTCTGCGCGCCGTGAACCTGGCCGCCGCGAAAGCGACCGGACAGTACCTGCTGCTGCTGAACAGCGACGCCGTGATCGAACCTGACACCCTGGCGCACGCCGTGGCGCGGCTCGCGCGCGAGCCCGATGCCGGCGCGGTCGGCGGGCCCATCCTGCTGTGGGACGGCCGGCTGCAGGAAGCCGGCAGCATCATCTGGCGCGACGGCAGTTGCCGGGGCTACGGCCGCGGCGATTCGCCCGCTGCTCCGGCCTACGGCTTCGTCCGCGACGTGGACTACTGCTCCGCTGCGCTTCTGCTGGTGCGCCGCGCGCAGTTCGAGCAACTGGGCGGCTTTGAGGAAGCCTATGCCCCCGCCTACTACGAGGACAGCGACTTCTGCGTGCGCCTGTGGAAAGCCGGCTACCGCACCGTCTACGACCCCAGGGTTCGGGTGAAGCATCTCGAATTTGCCAGCAATCCGGGCAGCGGGCGCGCCATTGAGTTGCAGACGCGCAACCGCGCGCGCTTCGTCGAGCGGCACGCTGATTTCCTGGCCGCACGGCCGCTGCCAGCGGCGGCGACGGTGCTGGCCGCGAGGCAGCGGTTGCGCCCGGGCGCGAAGCGGGTGCTGGTCATCGACGACCGGGTTCCGCTGCCGTGGCTGGGCCAGGGCTACCCGCGTGCCGCCAGCCTGGTGGAGCAAATCGTCGCGGGCGGCGACTTCGTCACCCACTACCCGTTGCAGTTCCCGCACGAGCGGGCCGCGGATGTGGCCAGGGCCTTGCCCGAATCGGTCGAGGTCATGCTGAACCTCGGCCTCGCGGGCCTGGCGGACTTCCTGGTGGCGCGCGCCGGCTATTTCGATGTCGCGATCATCAGTCGTCCGCACAACATGGAAGTGGTCCGCGCGGTGATGCGGCAGCACCCGGCGGTGCTGCGGGGCGTGCGCATAGTCTACGACGCCGAGGCGCTGTTCGCGCTGCGCGACATCGCCAAGGCTGCCATGCTGGGCAGGCCCGTGCGGGACGACGAACAGCACCGACGCATCGCGGCGGAGATGGCGCTCGCCCGGGGGGCGCAGGTCATCGTCACCGTGTCCGCAGTCGAGGCGCGGCACTACCGCGAGGCAGGCCATGCCAACGTGCAGGTGCTGGGCCACAGCTTCGCGGCCCGCCCGTGCGCGGCGCCGTTCGAGGCGCGCCGCGGATTCCTGTTCGTCGGCGCGCTGCCGGCAGACGACACGCCCAACGCCGACAGCATGTTCTGGTTCGTGCGCGAAGTGTGGCCCCGCATCGTCGACGTTCTGGGCGACGATGCGGGGCTCGACATTGTCGGCGTGTGCGAAGCGCCGGGCGTGAGGGCGCTGGCCGGGCCTGCCGTCCGGGTGCACGGCAAGGTCGAGGACCTCGAGCGTTTCTACGCGTCGGCACGCGTGTTCATCGTGCCGACGCGCTATGCCGGCGGCATCCCGTATAAGGCGCATGAGGCCGCTGCACATGGCTTGCCGATGGTCGTCTCGCCGCTGATCGCGCGCCAGCTCGATTGGTTCGAGCGTGTCCCGGTCGGTGCGGGCGGCGAAGGATTTGCCGACGCCTGCCTGCGTCTGCACCGCGAGCCGGCGGAATGGGCGGCCGTGCGCCGCCGCGTGCTCGCCGCCGTGCACCGCGATTGCGCGCCAATCGCCTTTCAACATACCGTGCAGGCGATTCTTGGGCGTGCGGCCGGGTGAAGGGTGAAGGGTGAAGGGTGAAGGGTGAAGGGTGAAGGGTGAAGGGTGAAGGGTGAACAGCGATGCTCGAGCACTATTCCCCGGTAACGCGTAGCCCGGATGAATAAAATGAAATCCGGGGATAGACTGATCCAAATTTCAGGGAGCAAGTCTGGTGACTGCAACAGTGGATGAATTCGAATTTTTTCTCGACAAGCCGTGGTCGGACGGTTTGCCCGTCGTTACGCCGACCGCGGAGCGTGTCGCGCGCATGCTCGCCGCCACGCGCCGCGATCCGGCCGAACTCGTCGGACGCATTCCGCCGATGTTCGAGCCGGCCACCGTGCGCACCGTGGCGATACACGCGTTGATGGCCGGATGCAAACCGGACTATCTGCCGGTCGTACTCGGCGCAATTGAGCTCATGTTGCGCGAGGAATTCAACATGAACGGCGTGCAGGGCACGATGCATGGCGTCGCACCGCTGATGATAGTCAACGGACCGTACGCAAAAACGATCGGGATCCACGGCGGCAACGGCTGTTTCGGCCCGGGCTTTCGCGCCAATGCCGCCATCGGCCGCGCGATCCGTCTGATGATGATGAATCTCGGCGGCGGCATTG
>JAYWDM010000472.1:0-3831 GCA_043779885.1 Betaproteobacteria bacterium
CGAGCCTTACCCCGGCACTTGCAAAAAATAGCTGTGGCTGCTTCCTTCCGGACCTGACCAGATTCACTACCATGCAATGCGGGGAGGCCCGCCATTGAACTTCGGGGCGCGAGGGACGAGGCTCGAAGGTCGAGGTGAAACACAACCACGCGTCCGCGTATGCATTGACCCCACTGCTCACTCCTTGTTCCTCACGACGTTGTTACTGGAATTTTACCTATCTTCGACTGCCACTCGCGCGGGCCGGTTTGATGCACCGAGGTGCCGTTGACATCGACTGCGACCGTGACCGGCATGTCCTTGACTTCGAATTCGTAGATCGCTTCCATCCCGAGATCGGCAAACGCGACTACGCGTGAAGATTTGATTGCCTTCGACACCAGGTAAGCGGCGCCGCCGACCGCCATCAGGTAGACCGCCCTGTGCTTGCGAATCGCCTCGATCGCCGCCGGACCGCGTTCGGCCTTGCCGATCATGCCGAGCAATCCGGTTTGCGAAAGCATGGTCTCCGTAAATTTGTCCATGCGCGTGGCCGTCGTCGGTCCGGCGGGACCCACTGCTTCGTCTCGCACCGCATCGACCGGCCCGACATAATAAATGAACCGGTTCCTGAAATCGACGCCCGCGGGAAGCCCCTCGCCCTTCGCCAGTAAATCCTGGATGCGCTTGTGCGCTGCATCCCGGCCGGTCAATATTCTGCCGTTCAGCAACAGCGTTTCACCAGGCTTCCAGCCGGCAATCTCTTCGCGCGTTACTTTGTTCAGATCAACACGGCGTGAGGACGGCGCCGGCGCCCAATGCACGTCCGGCCAGCGCTCAAGGCTGGGCGCTTCAAGCCGCGCCGCGCCACTGCCATCCAGCGTGAAATGCGCATGGCGCGTCGCCGCACAGTTCGGAATCATCGCAACCGGAAGCGACGCTGCATGCGTGGGATAGTCGAGGATCTTGACGTCGAGCACCGTGGTCAATCCGCCCAGACCCTGCGCGCCGATGCCCAGCGCATTGACCTTGTCGCAGAGTTCGACACGCAGCTCTTCGATCCGGTTCTTCGGCCCGCGCCGCTTCAGTTCGTGCATGTCGATCGGGTCCATCAGCGATTCCTTGGCGAGCACCATCGCTTTTTCCGCCGTGCCGCCGATACCGATGCCGAGCATGCCCGGCGGACACCAACCCGCGCCCATGGTGGGCACGGTTTTCATGACCCAATCCACAATGCTGTCCGAGGGATTCAGCATCACGAATTTGGACTTGTTCTCCGAGCCCCCGCCTTTCGCCGCAATCTTCACGCCGACCGTATTTCCGGGTACAACTTCCATGTGGATCACAGCCGGGGTGTTATCCCTGGTGTTCTTGCGCCCACCGGCCGGATCGGAAAGAATCGAAGCGCGCAGCTTGTTGTCCGGATGCAGATACGCACGCCGCACGCCTTCATTGACCATATCAGCCACGCTCATGGTCGCGCCTTCCCAGCGCACGTCCATGCCGATGCTCAGAAAGGCGACGACGATTCCCGTGTCCTGGCAGATGGGCCGCTTGCCCTCCGCGCACATCCGGGAATTCGTCAGGATTTGCGCGATCGCATCGCGTGCTGCGGGCGATTGCTCGATCCGGTAAGCCTCTCCGAGGGCCTCGATATAGTCCATCGGATGGAAGTAGGAGATGTACTGCAGGGCGTCGGCGACGCTTTCAATGAGGTCTTCCTGGCGAATGACGGTCATGGTGCGGATGGGTGGAATGCGGAAATTTCAGTGCGTGGCACGCTGCGCCGTCGCGATGCGATCAGTATACGCCATGACCATCCTTTGTGATTTGCTGTTACCCGAATCCATAGATGTTCGACGTCGGGTCGGTGGGGGTGGACGAATTTTACACTACGAAGTAAAGCGATTTCGTGACGGCCGGAGATGGTGCGCGGGACTTCTCGCTATAATTCGTCGGAAGGATTTCCCGCCGGTAGTCGAACAGCAGAATAATTGGGGAGGATGCAATGAGCACGATCGAATCGATCCTGCACGAAAACAGGGTGTTCCCGCCGGCCGCGGATTTCGTCGAGCAGGCGAATGTTTCCGGCATGCCGGCCTACCAGGCCTTGTGCGCTGAAGCCGAAAAAGACTACGAAGGTTTCTGGGCACGTCTGGCCAGAGAAAACATCCTGTGGCATAAGCCCTTTTCGAAAGTGCTGGACGAGCGCAAAGCGCCCTTTTTTGAATGGTTCGGCGACGGCGAACTGAATATTTCCTACAACTGCCTGGATCGCCACCTCAACAGCCAGCCGAACAAGATCGCGATCATTTTCGAGGCGGACGACGGCACGGTCAGCAAAATCACCTACAAGCAGCTTTACCACCGTGTTTGCCAGTTTGCCAACGGGCTGAAATCCATCGGCGTCAAGACCGGCGACCGCGTCATCGTCTACATGCCGATGTCGATCGAGTCCGTCATTGCCATGCAGGGCTGCGCGCGCATCGGCGCAATTCATTCGGTGGTGTTCGGCGGCTTTTCCGCCAAGAGCCTGCATGAGCGCATCATCGATGTTGGTGCCACCGCCGTCATCACCGCGGACGGACAGATGCGCGGTGGCAAGGAGATCGCCCTCAAACCGGCGATAGACGAAGCCCTGGCGATGGGCGGATGCGAAGCCATCAAGAATGTCGTGGTCTACAAGCGCACCGGCAGCGCCGCCAGGATGACTACGCCGCGCGACATCTGGTGGCACGATCTGGTGCAGAACCAACCCGACGCTTGCGAACCAGTCTGGGTCGGCGCCGAACATCCACTCTTCATCCTCTACACGTCGGGGTCGACCGGCAAGCCTAAGGGCGTACAACACTCGAGCGCCGGCTACCTGCTGCAGGCGATGCTGACGATGAAGTGGACGTTCGACAACAAGCCGGCAGATGTGTTCTGGTGTACGGCGGACGTCGGCTGGGTGACCGGTCATACCTATATTACTTACGGCCCGCTCGCAGTCGGCGCAACGGAAATTATGTTCGAAGGTGTGCCGACGTTCCCGGATGCAGGTCGATTCTGGAAAATCATCCAGGACCACGCAGTAACGGTGTTCTACACCGCACCCACCGCAATCCGCTCACTGATCAAGGCCGGAGCCGACCTGCCGAAGAAATACGACCTGACCAGCCTGCGGCTGCTGGGATCGGTCGGCGAACCGATCAATCCGGAAGCCTGGATGTGGTACTACCACACCGTCGGCGGCGGGCGTTGTCCCATCGTCGATACCTGGTGGCAAACCGAAACCGGCGCGCACATGATCACTCCCCTGCCAGGCGCTACGCCGCTCAAGCCCGGCTCCTGCACGATGCCGCTTCCCGGCATCATCGCCGCGATCGTCGATGAGACCGGGCAGGACGTCGAGAAAGGCAAAGGCGGAATTCTCGTCATCACAAAGCCGTGGCCTTCGATGATCCGCACCATCTGGGGAGATCCGGAGCGCTTCAAGAAAAATTATTACCCGGAGGATTTCAAAGGCAAGTACTACCTGGCCGGAGACGGTGCAAGCCGCGACCTCGACGGCTATTTCTGGATCATGGGGCGCATGGACGACGTCCTGAACGTATCGGGTCATCGATTGGGGACGATGGAAATCGAATCTGCGCTGGTGGCGAACACGAAACTGGTTGCCGAAGCCGCGGTGGTCGGTCGTCCCGACGACCTCACCGGAGAGGCCGTCGTCGCTTTCGTCGTCACTAAGGGGCCGCGCCCGACCGGGGACGAAGCCAAGCGCATGGCGCAGGAATTGCGCGACTGGGTCGGCAAGGAAATCGGTCCGATCGCGAAGCCCAAAGAAATTCGCTTCGGCGACAACCTGCCAAA
>JAYWDM010000473.1:0-3826 GCA_043779885.1 Betaproteobacteria bacterium
GGTAGTGACGATGCGCGAATATCACGCCAGTGCTGGTGCGCAGGGCGATTTTCGAAGTTACAGAGCCCAAAAATCCAAGTGACGGGCTCAAATCTGGCGCATTCGACGGTCCCCGAAGACCGGTATCTGGCTGCTCGTCGATTCGTGCGCAGCTTGGCGCAATACCATTTCATTGGACCGTTATCGCGATGATAATTCGATGGTGCGAAGCGTTATTCGGTTCTGTCAGCTGTGCTGACAAAATATTCTGGAACTTAACCCTGCATGCTCCGGTCACAAGCAGAACCGCGCGGCGGTTAGGACAATGGGATGTTCCAGCATTGTCCGATAATGTCCACTAGGAATTCCGGACGTGACTACGCGCGGAAATGAATTCGAACTGGTTTTACGCTGGCTGTGTCAGCCCGGTTGATGCCCGTAACCGCATCGCTCTTTAAACCGGTTTAATCGCCTGAGAACCGGTGGCCGCAAGGCTTGGCGGTGCTTGTAAGTTAATAGCTGTCGCCTGTCGGCAGCATTTGTCGTTTCAATAGCCAGCAGGGCATCAAGAACCTGACTGACGCTGAAGCCGAGGCGATCATCGGCAAGGATCGCGAAAGCCATCAGCGCGACCTCTACGAGGCGATCGACAACGGCGATTTTCCCAAGTGGACGCTCAAAGTTCAGGTAATGCCCGAGGCCGACGCGGCGAAAGTGCCTTATCACCCCTTCGACCTCACCAAGATTTGGCCGCACAAGGACTATCCGCTGATCGAGGTGGGCGTGATGGAACTGAACCGCAATCCGGAGAACTTTTTCGCCGAGGTCGAGCAATCCGCGTTCAATCCGGCCAACGTGGTGCCGGGCATCGGTTTCTCGCCGGACAAGATGCTGCAGGGCCGCCTGTTTGCCTATGGCGATGCGCAGCGCTACCGGCTCGGCGTCAATCACCACCTGATTCCGGTGAATGCCCCGCGCTGCCCAGTGCACAGCTACCACCGCGACGGCGCCATGCGTATCGACGGCAACTTCGGCGGCACGCTCGGATATGAGCCGAACGACCAGGGCGAATGGGCCGAGCAGCCGGATTACCGCGAGCCGCCGTTGAGCCTTCAGGGGGCCGCGGATCACTGGAATCACCGCGAAGACACGGATTATTATTCGCAGCCCGGCGCGCTGTTCCGCCTGATGACCCCGGCGCAGCGGCAGATCTTGTTTGAAAACACCGCTCGCTCCGTTGGAGGCGCACCCAGGGAAATCCAGCTTCGCCATATCAGGAACTGCCTCAAGGCCGACAAGGCCTACGGCGCGGGTGTCGCGAAGGCACTGGGTATTCCCATGGGCGAAGTGGGCTGAGGAGAATACGCCGAGGAAGGCGATGGAATTCATTGAAAACCACCGCTACGGCCGCCAGTCCTATGCATCACTCGGGCTGGCGGCTGGTTTTACCCTGAAGCTGGCGCTGATTGCCGCCTTGGGCTGATTAGTTTTCATCAACGAGAATCGACCATGAACGCCACGAAAGCCAAGACCCCTTCAATCGACATCGGTATCAGTGCTGGCAACCGCGAGAAGATTGCGCGGGGACTTCTGGTTTGATTCACTCGTGGGACGTGTGGGCCGCGCCTTTTCCAACGACCTGCATGTGCTATGCAAATAATCGTTGCGTGCAAATGCCATCTCGATACCATGGCGATTAGGCGACGTCCGGAGCACGTGAATACTCATGATGGAGTGCGCCCAACACCGACTTCGTGAGCTCGCCCAGCCCCGCCGCCAATCGATATCGGGATTCTGCATTCTCCCTTCGCGGACCGCAACTGGCGTGCAGCAGGTTCATAAAGTCGTTGCACCAGAGCCGTAGATGGTGCCCGATCATTTCCGGCTATAGGTTACAAGCTCGAACACATTCCAGTCGCCGCGTATTGGCGCGCAGGCCGAGCTCGCGGCGCATTTCTGCGGGTCTATGTAGCTGGAATTGCGCTCGGTGCGCACCGGGCGTCCCAGTGCGGGCGCATACCAGTCGGTCTCGACGATGTTCGTCTCGAAAGTGAACCCGTCCCAATCGCCCGCATAAACCTTGCGCTTGACCTTGATCGTATCGAACGCGCCCGCCGGCGTCGTGATGCGCTCGGTTCCCAGCACATCACCGTCAACGCGCACGCTATTGCGGCGGCCTGAAGTCGGATTGATCGCGCTCACCCGCATAGACCACGATTTGCCAGGGTCAAGCGGCGACATATAGGCGGGATAAGCGGGCGAGAAGTTGTACTCGACCGGCATATCGTGATTGATGAGCGGATGCCGCAGCCAGTTATCGTCTCTGGTGAAAACGTCCGTGTGCGGCACGCCCAACGATGGATGATCGGGGGAAACCGATACCGTCACGCGATCCGCATCGACGTTATCCACGCGGTAGGTGACTTGGCCGCGCACCTCGTTGTTGTAGGCATTGAGGACGCGATAGACGTAGGTATCCCCCGCGGCGGGCGCCGCGACAGCAGCGCTGGCGCTGGAAACAACAAGCACGATGAAAAGCAATGCGAGATGACGTTTTTGCATGGTTACTCCTCCTAATGTGATTACGACGATGTAGCGAGCGGTAACTGAATTTCAATTAACAGGGCAGTTTTAGAAACTATTGGTGTTTTCAATTCTCTGAGCACGTGCGACTTGAGACCCCCGCATCCAGCTCACCGCATTGTAATGCGGCACCGTCATCTGCTCCGTCTGCTTCTGGGCGCGCGAGAAAGCCAGTGCCGGAGCTATGACGCGCGCTCACCTCCCGCGCGCTCCAAGGCATCAAGCATCATGCCGGCAACGTTGAACCCGGTCTGGTCGGTGATTTCCTGAAAGCACGTCGGGCTGGTGACGTTGACCTCGGTCAGAAAGTCGCCGATCACGTCGAGCCCGACCAGCAACAATCCTTGCGCGCTGAGTTGTGGGCCGAGTGTTTCTGCAATCTCACGGTCGCGTTTTGTCAACTCGCGTGCGACTCCGGTGCCACCCGCAGCAAGATTACCGCGTGTCTCGCCCGGTTTCGGAATGCGCGCCAACGTATACGGCACCGGCTTGCCGCCGATCAGCAATATGCGCTTGTCGCCATCGGCGATTTCGGGAATGAAGCGCTGCGCCATGATCGTGCGACGACCGTAGTGCTTGACGGTCTCGATGATCACGTTCAAGTTCGGGTCCTTGCGGTGGACGCGAAACACCGAGGCGCCGCCCATGCCATCGAGTGGCTTCAGAATGATGTCGCCGTGCGCGGCGAGAAATTCATGAATCAACACTTCGCAACGCGTAACCAGCGAGGGCACGGTAAAATGCGGAAAGCGCGCAATCGTAATTTTCTCGTTGCAATCGCGGATCGCTCGTGGATCGTTGTATACGCGGGCGCCCTGCGCCTGCGCGAGCTCGAGCAAGTAAGTGCTGTAGACGTATTCCATGTCGAACGGCGGGTCCTTGCGCATCAGCACGGCGTCGAACTCCTTGAGCGGCATGGCATGCGGCGCTTCGACGCGGTACCACATTTCTTTATCGCCGGTCAGATGCAGCCGTTGCGCATGGCCGCTGACGACACCGTTATGCCAGACCAGATCTTCCTGCCGCAGTACGTGGAGTTCGTGCTTGCGCGCAGCCGCCTCGCGCATCATTGCGTAGGTCGAGTCTTTATAGATCTTGAACTCGTCGAGCGGGTCGGCGAGAAAAGCAATTTTTAGGGAGGCAGGCATCGCGAGATCAGTGAGGCGCGACGGGCGACCGGGCGCCGGTATGATCCTTGAACGCCCGCTGAGTCTGCTCTAGCTCGATCGCGGCGGCGACCAGTGCGAGACGCGCGATCACGCCG
>JAYWDM010000474.1:0-10679 GCA_043779885.1 Betaproteobacteria bacterium
CGGAAAATTCGCGCTCGAAGAAGCAAACCTGCTGCGCACCTGCCGCAAGCTCTTTGAAGGGCAGATTTGCATACCGGCGCGCGTCTGGGACGGGTCGCACAAAGCGCGTGACGCCATGCAGCTCGCGGCTGCGGCTTGACCGGGTGTCGATCGTCTGAAATAAATGCGCGGCGGTGAAGCGGTCGCGTACGCGATCCGGGAAGTAATATAGACTACGGAAGACTTGATAAACAACTGACAAGCGCGCCCTCACCCCTGCCCCTCTCCCCGAGGGAGAGGGGAATATTCTGCACGCAGAACTTGTCAGTTACTTATGCAACTTTCAATAAGAGTCCGTAGCATAATGCAACGCACACATGTTTGATTGTGGTACCGGCCGGAGGCAGCGAGGACGGTCTTGCCGGCCAATGTGTCAATCGACCAGGGGGAAAACATGCAATCGATGATCCGTATTCTTGCAGTGGCGCTGATGCTGATGACGGGCATGAACGCGAATGCCGCGCAGGGCCGGCAGCTCATGACGGAAGAATTCATGGTGCCGGCGGTGGACGCGGGCATCAGTCTCTACGTGCGCAACAAGCATCCGCAGGGAGTAAAGAAGTTTGCCGGCGACAAGATCCTGCTCTACGTCCACGGCGCGACCTATCCTTCCGAGACCGCGTTCGACCTGAAGCTGAACGGCCTGTCGTGGATGGACTACATCGCACAGCACGGCTATGACGTGTATCTGGTCGACCTGCGCGGCTACGGAAAATCCACGCGCCCGCCTGAAATGGACCAGCCGGCCACGGACAATGACCCGATCGTGCGCACTGAAACCGCGGTCAAGGACGTCAGCGCGGCGGTGGACTTTATCCGCAAGCGCCGCGGCGTTGCGAAGATCAACCTGCTCGGCTGGTCGTGGGGAACCACCATCATGGGCGCGTATACCGCGCAGAACAACGACAAGGTGAACCGGCTGGTGCTCTACGCGCCGCAATGGATCCGCAATACCGCGGCGCTCACCGACACGGGCGGCAAACTCGGCGCCTATCGCTCCGTGTCGCGCGATGCCGCGAAGGGCCGCTGGCTCACGGGCGTTGCCGAAGACAAGAAGGCGGACCTGATCCCGGCCGGCTGGTTCGAGGCATGGGCGGACGCCACCTTCGCGACCGACCCGGTGGGCTCGAAGCAGACGCCGCCGGTGCTGCGGGCGCCCAACGGCGTGGTGCAGGATGGGCGCGAATTCTGGGGTGCCGGCAAAGCGCTCTACGACCCGGCCGGCATACGCGTCCCCACTTTCCTTGCGCACGCCGAGTGGGACGCGGACCTGCCGAGCTACATGATGCACGCTTATTTCGCCAAGCTGACCAATGCGCCCTACAAGCGCTACGTCGAGATAGGCGAAGGCACGCACACGGTCATCATGGAGAAAAACCGCATGCAGCTCTTTCAGGCGGTCCAGCAGTTTCTCGATGAAAGGCAAAAACCCAACCAGTAAGCGTTAACAGTTTGTTGAAAATCGGCAGAGACTGTCATTGCGAGGAGCCAAAGGCGACGAAGCAATCTCGTCATTCGTTGATCGCGCAAAATACGAGATTGCCGCGCTGACCGCCACGCTACGCTCGCGGCTGACGGCTCACCGCGGTGACAGCATGAGGTGTTTTTCAATAAACTGCTAACGGGCTTTATCAGCGCAACCGCCGCGCGGCTTCTTCAGCGCGCGCATCGTCGATTTCCCGCACCACGCTGCGCAGGTCTACGGGTTTGAGGGTTTGCGCGAAATGACCGGTTAGCGTGACGTCCGGCGTCAGGATGCCGCGCTCGTAGAGCGACCAGATTTCTTTTCCGTATTCAGTGCCGAGCAGCTCCGGGGCGTAGCGGCCGAAACAGGTCGTCAGGTTGAGGACGTCGCGTTCCAGCATGCTTTTCGCGTGGTTGTTGCCCGCGGCATCCACGGCCTGCGGCAGGTCGATGATGACCGGGCCCGCGCCGCCCATCAGCACGTTGAATTCGGAAAGATCGGCGTGGACGACCCCGGCGCACAGCATGCGCACCACCTGCTGCATCAACGTGCGGTGGTGGGTGCGCGCTTCTTCCGCGGTGAATTCAACGTCATTCAACCGTGGCGCCGGTTCGCCATTGGCGTCGGTCACGAGTTCCATCAGCAACACGCCTTCGTGAAAGTTATACGGCGCGGGGACACGCACACCCGCGGCGGCGAGGCGGTACAAGGCATCGACTTCGGCGCTTTGCCAGGCTTCTTCCTGGGCTTTGCGCCCGTAACGCGTGCGTTTTTCCATGGCGCGCGCGCGGCGGCTGTTCTTGGTCTTGCGGTTTTCGGTGTAATCAACGGCCTGGCGAAAGCTGCGCTTGTTTGCTTCCTTGTAGACCTTCGCGCAGCGGATCTCGCCTGCGCAGCGGACGATGAAGACGCTCGCCTCCTTGCCGCTCATCAGCTGGCGGATGACGGCATCGATCAGGCCGTCTTCGACCAAAGGCTGGAGTCTTGCGGGGATTTTCATGGGCAGCGTTTCAACACTCGGGATGTTCTCTCCCACCCCTTCAAGGGGAGGGCTGGGGTGGGGATGGGCAACGTTTCAACACTTAGGCTAATCTCACCCTCCCCTTCAAGGGGAGGGCTGGGGTGGGGATGGGCAACGTTTCAACACTTGAGCTAATCTCACCCTCCCCTTCAAGGGGAGGGCTGGGGTGGGGATGGGTAACGTTTCAACACTCGGGTTTACACGAAGCGCCGAAGCTGCCGTCGTGGGGCCGCTATTATGAGGCTTTGCGCTCGTTCACGCGCGCTCATGTGTGGCAGGCTATCCGCAGGCCCGCGCGCGAATGCGCCGCCGTGTATTTTCGCGGGCGGTGGACATACAATGCCCGAAACTCACCACGCACCCGTCGGAGGCGCGCCGGCACCCAACCCAAGGACCCCCCATGAACGCTACCAACCCGCTGCACATTCTCACGGTCGAAAACGGCATCGCCGTCGTCACGCTGAACCGGCCCGAGGCGATGAACTCGCTCAACAGTCAACTGCGTACCGAACTGCTGGCGCTGTTCCCCGCGCTCGACCTGCGCGAAGACGTGCGGGTCATCGTCATTACGGGCGCCGGCGACCGCGCGTTCTGCAGCGGCGCCGACCTGAAGGAGCGCGCCGCCCGCACCACCGCGGCCATGGTGCACGATCGACACACGATGACCGCGAAATGGACCAGCGCAATCGCCAGCGTGCGCAAGCCCGTGATCGCGGCGATCAACGGCTACTGCATGGCGGGCGGCTTCGAGCTCGTGCTCCAGTGCGACATCAGCATTGCGTCGGAACGCGCGATCTTCTCGCTGCCGGAAGTAACCCACGGCTTCTTTCCGGGCGGCGGGGCCTGCCAGCGGCTGCCGCGGCTCGTCGGCATCCAGAAGGCGAAGGAACTCATCCTCACCGGCCGGCGCTGGGACGCGCAGGAGGCCGCGGAACTCGGACTGGTGAACAAAGTCGTGCCGCACGACAAGGTCATGGCGGAGGCCATGGCGCTTGCGCAGCGCATCGCCGCGAACCCGCTGATCGCGGTGGTTCAGGCCAAGTCCGCGCTCAACCAGTCGCAGGAAACCGGCGTTACCGCCGGCCTGCGCTTCGACAACGAGGCGTGGGTCGGCTGCATGCACTCGGACGAGTGGAAGGAGAAGCTCGGCGGGTTCGTCAGGAAAGAGCGCAAGTCGTAGCGCGGGGCGCGCCGCGGATCGCAACGCATCTTTGGCGCAGGATTCGCCAGTCGTCGAGGCGTTGCATGCAGCTCGAATCCGCGTTCCGTGCGGATGCCCGGTCTGTTACCGTGAGCTGCCAGGCCCCGCCCTGCCCGGGAATACCTGCTCCAGAACGCCCGCCGCCGTTTTGAACATCAGTTTCGCGGCGTAGCCCAGCGAGATCAGGTGAAATCCTTTGGCGATCGCGGTGTGCGCGACTGCCACGCTTCCCGCATAAGTGCCCGCGGTGATCCCATGCTCTTTCGCCAGCGTGATGGAGCGGTCCATCGCGCCCACCACCCGCGGGTCGGTTGCGATGTAGGTTGGCGCTCCGCCGCAGTCGATGGTGAGGTCGTTGGGTCCGACGTACAGCATGTCGAGCCCCGGGGTGGCCGCGATCTCTGCCATGTTCGATACGCCCTTGACGGTTTCGATCAGCGCGATTTTCAGGATCTGCTTTTCATAGGTTGCGAAGTAATCCGCGCCGCCGTACAGCAGCCCGCGCGTGGGTCCCCAACTGCGGGTGCCGTGCGGGCCGTAACGGCATGCGGCGACGAAGCGCTTGCACTCTTCGGCAGTCTCGATCTGCGGGCAGATCACGCCCATCGCTCCGGCATCGAGCACGAAACCGATTTCGGCCGCATCGTTCTGCGTGACCCGCACCAGCGGCACGCCGTCGCCGAGCGACAGCGCCTGCAGCACCTGCACGGCGGTGCCGCGGTCGATCAGGCTGTGCTGAAGATCCAGCGTAAAAGAATCGAACGGCAGTTTCGCCAGCGCCTCGACGGCGACCGGCCAGCCGATGTCTATCCACAGGCACGAGGCAGGCTCGCCGCGCGCCCAGCGCTCGCGGATCGCGTTAGTTCGCATGGCGGGCACCGGCGGCGTTTTCGAGCGCTCTTTCGCAGATGGTCGTGCGGATGAATTTTCGCAACTGGTTGCGCGGATAGTCCGCGCGCCCGGAGTGCCACGCGGAGCGGTTCTCCCAGATGATGGTGTCGTGGGCCCGCCATTCCTGTTCCCACTGAAACTCCTCGCGGCCGCACCACGCGAAGAGCTCGTCGAGCAGTTCATCGCTCGCTTCGCGCGACATCCCCTCGATGCCGAGCGTATGGTGCGGATTCACGAAGACCGATTTTTTGCCGCTGTCCGGGTGCACCCGGATCACCGGATGGATGACATCGGTCATTTTTTTTAGGTCTTCCGCGGCCACGATGCCCTGCGTCTGATGCTTGCGCCCGCGCAGGCGAAAGCGCGCCATTTTTCCGTCGACGCGGTTTTTGAGACCGGCGGGCATGGTGTCGTAAGCGAGGTACATGTTAGCGAACATCGTGTTGCCGCCGGCGTCCGGCACCGCGATCGCATGCAGCACGGTCGCCTTGGGCGGCAGCGGTTCGAACGTGCCGTCGGAATGCCAGCCGACGCCGCGCTCGGCGCCGACCTTGTCGTAGTTGCCGTCCTTGTCCTGGTTGGTCATCAGCACCACTTCGGGAAACTCCGGATGGCGGTAATCCTTCGCGACGTGGGCGCGCAGTTCGCCGAAGCAGCGGCCGAAATCGCGCAGTTGCAGCGCAGTCAGGGGTGCATCGCGAAAGCGCAGGACGAGATTGTCGATGAAAGCCTGCTCGACGATTTTCAGATCGGCGGCGTCGATCGGCAAACGCGGATCCAGTCCGACGATTTCGGCGCCGAGCGGGCCGCCCAGTTTTCTGACTTCGATCATGTGGATGCTCCTTCCTGTGCCGGAATCGCAGTGCCGGCGTTTACTGCGCGCTGACGCCGGCGATGCCGATGATCTGGCGATAACGTTCGATTTCCGCCCGGGTAAAAGCGGCGAACTCCCGCGGCGGGATCAAGTCGACCTCGACGCCGGTGGCGAGCAGGCTGGCGACGACCCTGGGGTCCGACACGGACTTGGCGAGCGCGCCGTAAAAGGTGTCGACGCGTTGCTTCGGCATGCCGGCCGGGCCGTAGAAGCCGTGCCACGCGAAGAACACGAAACCGGATAGCCCGGCCTCCACTACCGTCGGCAACTCGGGCAGATAAGACGCCCGCTTGGCGCCCGACGTCGCGAGCAGCCGCGCCTTGCCGGTCTGCACCAGCGGCATCAGCGGCAGGTACGGATAAAACATGATGGCAACGGCGCCGCTGCTGATGTCCACGAACGCCTGGGGGACGCTGTTATAGGGGATATGCCTGATGTCCACCCCGGCCTTGTTGTTGAAGTACGCGCCCGCCAGATGCACGCCCGTCCCGCTGCCGGTCGACGCATAGTTGAGCTGGCCCGGGCGCGCTTTGGCGTAGCTGATGAGTTCCGGCACCGACTTCAGGGGCAATGCGGCACTAACGGCCAGCACATACGCCGCGGTGGCGACACGCCCGATCGGCGCGAAATCCTTGATCGGATCGTACGCGAGGTTCTTGAAGATGGTGGGTGCGAGTCCATGGGTGGGCGCGTTTCCCATCAGGATCGTGTAACCATCGGAGGGCGCTTTGGCCACCAGGGTCGCGCCTATGGTGCCGCTGGCGCCGCCGCGATTGTCGATGACCACCTGCTGCCCGAGGAACTCCGACAGTTTCGGCGCTATTTGCCGCGCATTGCCGTCGATGTTGGAACCGGCGGCAAACGGGACCACGAGGCGGATCGGGCGCTCCGGGTACTGGGCGCCCGGCGCCGCACCCGCGGCGATGAACAACGCCGCCATCGCGACGGACCTGACCGCGACGCTGCTCGCTATTGCCGACTTCGACAGCATCCCGCCTCCTCCTTGCATTTCTGCGATTGCCTGGCGCGCCTAAGGCCGCGCGACAAGCAATTCGTGCGCCGCTGCGGTGACTGATCCGAGTCCGGCTGCCGCGACAAAACAACGCGGCCGGCGAAGATCGACACTGCTCATGCAAACAATCTAACACAGGAATCGCGCCCGTTCACGACGCACGGTTACCGTGGCCACGGCGCACCGGGGTTCCAGGCCTGCGTTGAGTCCCGGCGCGCGGGCCGCGCGGGAATGCGGTTGACATGCCGGTTAACGAAGCCCACTATTTAAAAAAAACGCTATTCCCGTCCCGGGAATCCCTACGCAAAGGAGTTGGTCATGAAGCAAATGTATCGACAAGTGATGGCGGTGCTCTTCGCGCTGGCCAGCGGCTCATTCTTCCCCGCGCAGCAGGCGCTGGCGCAATCCGCGCAGGGCGACAAATCAGAGCTCGCGGGTCTGGCCAGCGTTTCCGGCACGGTGACCTCGTACGCACCGTTCAAGGCGGCGAAGGTGTACTTCCGCAACGTCGAGAAGCGCATGCAGTACATGGTTTACACCGCCGGCGGCAAGTATCAGGCGATGCATCTGCTGCCCGGCAAATACGAAATGCGGGTGGCGGCGCAAGGGCTCGATTCCGCCGTCACCCAGGTGATGCTGAACGCCGGGCCCAACGCACCGCAGAACGCGACGTTGCGGCCGGTCCAGAACGCCGGTACGCAGATCGTCAGCATGGACGCGATGTTCCCGCCGGGTCCGGGCCAGAAGTTCGTGAGGGACGTCTGCGTCGGCTGCCACAGCCCCGATTTTTTCGGTTCGCGCCACTTTCCCGCGCCGGCATGGGACGGGTTCGTCGAGGTCATGTCAAAAAGCGGCAACATCCCGCGTGGCTTTTCGTCCGCCGAGGAGCGCGCGGAACTGGTGCAGTATCTGGGCCGGCATTTCGGCCCGGACTCGCGCAATCGCGCGGTGAAGTACGACAAGGAAACGCCGCTCGACGAGGCGAAGCTCGCGAAAGCGATGTACATCGAGTACTACTTCAAGCCCAATGCCGATCCGGCGCTCAAGCGCAGAGGGCAGGACCCGCATTTCGACCAGCAGGGCAACGTGTGGGTCACCGACCGCAATGTTCCCAACCGTCTGGTCAGGATCGACCCGCGCACCGGCGAGTCGAAGGAATGGGTGATGCCGCACCCCGACGGCGAATCGCACGGGCTGACGATCGACCGCGACGGCCTTGTGTGGGTTCCGGAGCGCATCGGCAAGCGCAAGGACAAGGACGGCCTGCATCTCACGGCCTTTAACCCGAAGACCGAAAAGTTCCAGATGTACCCGCTCGACCCGGAAGGCAAAATCAAGGAGTCGCTGCAGCCGCATACGCCCGTCGTCGATGCGCGCGGCAACGTCTGGGTCACGGTCATTCGCGGCGACCGTTTCTACATGTGGGACCGCGAGACGCGGAAAATCACGATGCACATGACCGCATCGCGTCCTGCGTCGCCGTACGGCGTCGACATCGACAGCCAGGGTAACGTCTGGATGGCGCAGTTTCGCGGCGACGCACGCGTCGGCAAGTACGATCCCAAAACCGACAAGTTCACCGACTATCGCGTGCTGACTCAGCCCGGCAGAATCCGCCGCGCGAGCGTGGATATGGAGGACCGCGTCTGGTTCGGCATCTACGACCGCGGCGTGATCGGCTATATCGATCCGAAGAGCGGCGAAGTCACCGAAGCCGCGCTGCCGCTCAATATCTCGCGGCCGTACGATCCGCAGGGCGACTACGAAGGCAACGTCTGGTTCGGCGACGATGGCCAGGGCGGGGCCACGATCCGCTACAACCCGAAGACGCGCGAGTTCAGCTACTACCCGACGCCGCAGGTGGCGGATCAGCCGAAGATCGAAATCACGCGCGACGGCGCGATCTGGTACTGCCCGCGCTCCGGCGCCGAACCCGGCGTCGGCGTGCTCTATCCCGATGTTGCGAAGATGACGACACTCGGCGCGTATTACCTCGATGTGGATGCCATTACTTCCCGGCAGGCCCTCCGCAAGGGCCACACCCGCGAGGCGGCGCGGTAATTTTCCATTTTGCTTGCGACGCGGGGAACGACGGCCACGGGCCGGCCGCATACAATCGCGGTTATAGCGCCTGCGCTCGTCGTTGCGATCGGCGGCACGCGCGCATCCGCGCAATCGCAAATAAGCGCGCGTGGCATAGCCAGACAAGGACGCTGAGACCGGCATGAAATATTCGCTCGGCATCATTATTGCCGCCATGCTGGTGGCGGCAACCCACACCGCTCTCGCCTTCGAGCAGAATCACGCGGCTTGGGATGCGCTGCTCAAGCGCCATGTGGCAGTCGCGCCCAATGGCGGCTCTTCGGGTGTCGATTACGCCGGCTTTGCCCCCGACCAGCGCGCGTTGAATGCCTACGTTGACAGCCTGTCGTCTGTTACGCAAGCCGAGTACCGCGGCTGGACGCGCGAACAGCAACTCGCTTTTCTGATCAATGCGTATAACGCGTACACCGTCAAGCTGGTGCTGACGCGCTACCCCGATCTGAAATCGATCAAGGACCTCGGGTCGTTTCTGCAGTCTCCCTGGAAGATAGAGTTCTTCAGGCTGCTCGGCGCCGCGCGCAGTCTAGACGAAGTGGAGCACGGGCTGATCCGCGCGCCGGGAGTGTTCGATGATCCGCGCATTCATTTCGCGCTCAACTGCGCGTCCATAGGCTGTCCCATGCTGCGCAATGAAGCTTACGTCGCCGAGCGCCTTGACGCCCTGCTTGAAGACGGCGTGCGCCGTTTTCTCGGCGACCGCAGCCGCAACCGCTACGATCCCGCTTCCGGCAAGCTCGAAGTGTCACGGATTTTCGACTGGTACAAGGCGGACTTCGAAAAAGGCAGCCGCGGCGCGCGTTCGGTTGCGCAATTCCTCGCGCGCTACGCCGATATCCTTGCGGACGACGCCGCAGCGCGCGCGGTAGTGCGGCAAGGCCAGGCGCAACTCCGCTACCTGGATTACGACTGGACGCTCAACGACGCCAGGCGCTGATTTCGCGACCGGCTTCCTGAGCGACGCTATAGCGAAGTTGCTAAACCTACGGAATCTTAATCCGTAGGTCCACGGTTCAAACCCGTGACGCCCTACCAAACATCGGAACGTGTATCTTTGCAAGATCGAAATGCACGAAAAACGTGTGCGTCCCCAATGGCACTACCAAAAGTCCATTGGTGAGCCATCGCGGGTTTGTTTCGTAGGTTGGGTGGAGCATAGCGATACCCAACAATTTCTAACTCGTCCCTGTTGGGTATCGTGCTTCGCGCTCCACCCAACCTACATTTCGGTGGGGAATAATGGCGACGCACACATTTTTCGCGCATTTGAAATTGTGTGCATCCCAGTTGTCTCGCTGACGGACGGTTCTGCTATGCTTCCCGCCCTGTCCGCACGGAGTAGCAGGGCCATGAAAGTACTGTTTGCAATCTGCATGCTGGTTGCCGCGACATTCGTTTGCGCGGCTGAAAGTCCCGCCCCCGTTCCGCCTGCGTCCGACGTCATCAAAGGCGAGGTCCTCGAGGTGCTGGACGCCGCGAGCTTTACCTATCTCCGCCTCAAGACCAAAGACGGCGAATTCTGGGCCTCGGTCGCCAAGGCGCCGGTCAGCAAGGGCGCGCAGGTCACGCTCGAAAACGTAATGGTCATGCGGGACTTCAAGAGCACATCGCTGAACCGGACTTTTCCTGTGATACTTCTCGGGAACCTGGCCGGCGCGCCGCGCAGCGCGCCGCATGCCGGCGTTGACATGGCAAATCCTCACGCCGGCGCCGTCAAACCGATCGACGCGCCCGATGTCCGCATCCCCAAGGCGAAGAATAATCGAAGAATAATTGGGACGCACACATTTTTCGCGCATTGGAAATTGCGTGCGTGCCATTTACTTATTTACTTCATGCCGCGACGCCTACCACGTCGAGATCGCGGACTATTACTGACCAAGCAAAATTTGGGTCAGATCTTATCTGCTGCCTACCCTCGGTAGTCTGATCAAATGTCCCGTCCCCTGCGACTGGAGTTTGAGGGCGCGCTCTACCATAGTTAATCCGGGGTCGGACCAGCGCAACTCATTGATGGCAAGAAACAATGAACTCAAGAATGGCCCGTTTCGACGCTTAGCGGCACGTTTTTATGGG
>JAYWDM010000475.1:0-3822 GCA_043779885.1 Betaproteobacteria bacterium
GGGATAGAGGGCGAGTGCCTCGATGACACGGCGCACGGTGAGACGCATGCCGCGAATAGTCGGCTGCCCATTGAGAACCGTTGGATTTGAGGTGACTCGATCAAATTTCGCCATGAGCATGTCCTTTAATGCGTCAATTCGGACAGCATAGCCCAAGCCGGCGACGGCGACAATGCGCGACCAGAAACGTCGGTGAATTGATGATAATCGGGCGCGTGTTGTCCGGGAACGGGCGCGGCAAGCCCGGATGCAATGAAATGAAATCCGGGGATATCGGTTGTCTGCGATCCGCAAACATCCCCGGAATGCGCTGCGCTCCTTCCGGGCTACATAATCGACGCAAGCGTAGCCCGGATGCAATGCACTGGAATCCGGGGATATCGGTTATCTGCTAACTGCAAACGTTCACACGCGGCGACTTGAGATATACGTGCAACAATTGGTGCGGTGGGTGCAGGGCGGACGGGTGGAAAGAACAAACCCCGGCGAACCGGGGTCTGTCGTGGGTGATATGGTGCTTACGCCTTCCTGCGTCTGCTGAGGCCGAGTCCTGCGAGGCCAATGCCGAGAAGCAACGCGGTTCCAGGAAGTGGGACGGCATCGACATCTGATGTAACGTATATAGATACCAGAGGAGAGGTAGTACTGTCACCGACATACTGGTATACGAGTTGATGAAAACCAGTCTCCTCAACAGTAGCTAAAACGGTTTGACCCACAAGAAACTGGGCTGGATCAGAGACAAAAGTTATCGCGGGTGAACCCTTTGGATCTACTCTATATGAAAACTGAATCTGATCGGATATAACCGAACTGCCTACCTCAAGGATATTCACCACCCCGGATTGGAATCCGCCAATACCGGAGAAATTGGATAAAGCACAATCAGTACGAAGCGGACGATTCCCGCACACAGTCACTTGTTCTCCCGACACAGTTACCACGCCATGAAGGCCGTTGTGATCTGTCCCGTCAACCACGATCACACCTTCGGCACCTTCATCAAACGACAGGACAACAGGCACGGCCTCCGCGGTCACGGAGTGCAAACAAATGGCGGTCAAAAAAGACAAACACAGACGGGCCAGCAGAGTAGCCGGCGTGGATGCGGCCCGCATTCTCTTTTTTTGACTACGCAGACTGCTTGCTATGCCAACGCCCGCGTTACGCGACGGTCCAAATTGATTTTCCATTGGTGCCCCCCTTCATAGAACACGCGGCATCGGCAGACACGCATGGCCCTACTGGGTACGCGCGTCTTACCTCAATTGCCGCAATCACCCCAGCCGCAGCCGGGTCCGTATCGATGAGAGGAAGGCAATGGCAAGTGAGAGGCAAGGAATGGGCTGGACTGTTCGTTTGCGGTGTACCCACCGCCCGGAACAGTCCCCAAACGCTCACAACGGCGCGCCGATCAAAGAGTAAGTGTGACTTTAGGCACGAATCGAGCCTGAAATGACAAATGCATGCAAACATGGGGTTGCGCGGAAATTGGAATAACCTACAAATCCTACTGTCGATTTATCCGACACAAAAAAAGGTGGAATTGCCGTCAATGCCACTGGCATGAACGACACTTTTGTCATTGTTCTTCATGTAACCATGGAGTTGCGGAGATAACCCACGGTGTAAGATTTTCCGACAGGCAACCTGGCAACTTTTACAGTTGGTAGGGTGGGCAACTTGTTGCCCACGCGGATTGCCCCGCAACATCGGTGGGCAACGAGTTGCCCACCCTACCTGGCTACAGCGTTTGCCACGCGGGCAACGAGTTGCCCACCCTACTCGAGGAGTGAATTGGCTTCACCGAGTGCGGGGTAACCGGCGGATTCCGGTTGCGCGCGGAATTGTGGTGCGACGGGCACCGGCAAAGCGGTTATCTCATTTCCATCCGCAGCGAGCCTGGCGCCGAATACGCCGCGCGCAGTGAAATGCGGATCGCGCAGCGCTTCCTCGAGCGACGCCATGACGCAGCAACAGATGTCCTTGCCCGCGAACAATGCGCGCCATTCGGCGGCGGATTTGGCGGCGATCTTGTCCGCGACCGCGCGCCTGGTATTTGCCGCATCGCGGCTGTCGTCGTGAAATTCCGGCGCGAGCTGGATCAGGGCGCAAAAATTTTGCCAGAACTTCTGCTCGAGCGGCGCCGCGGCAACAAACTTCCCGTCGCTGGTGCGATACACGTTGTAGCGCGGCGAACCGCCGGTAACGAGTTCGCCACCGGGTGTCGGCCACTCTCCCGCAACCTCGCCGTTGCCCATCGCCCAGTACATGAACGCGAAGAGATTGTCGGCCATCGCGATATCGAGCTTGCAACCCTGGCCCGTGCGGTCGCGGCTGCGCAATGCCAACAGAATGTTGATCACTGCCGGATAAGTTCCGCCACCGATGTCGGCGATCAACGCGGGCGGCGGCACCGGCGCGCCGTCGGCGCCCGCGGCAAGCGCGAGCAGGCCCGCTTCGGCGATGTAATTCAGGTCATGCGCCGCGACATTGGCGCGCGGCCCGTGCTGCCCGTAACCGGTGATTGCGCAGTAGACGATCCGCGGATTGAGTTCATTGAGCGCCGCATAGCCCAGACCGAGCCGGTCCATGACGCCGGGGCGGAATTGCTCGACCACGATGTCCGCCGATTCGATGAGCGGCTTGAGCTTTGCCGCCGCGTCCGTGGCCTTGAGGTCTATCGCGATGCTGCGCTTGCCGCGGTTGAGGAGCGCAAAGTTGACGCTGTCCACGCCGAACTTCGGCATATATGAACGCATCTCGTCGCCGCGACCCGGCCGCTCGATCTTGATGACCTCGGCGCCAGCTTCGGCCAGCATGAGTGTGGCCAGCGGGCCCGGCAAGAGCGTGCTGAAATCGAGCACACGGATTCCTTCAAGTGGCCTCATTGCAAAACCTTTTCTAGCCGCACATGAACACAGATCAGGGCTCAATACACATACTACACATACGGAAAATCAAAACCATTTTAGCCGCAGATAAACGCAGATGAAAACCTAAAAGCATTCTGAAAATTGAAAATTCGCAAGACAAAGTCACCATCCGGTCAATTGCTCAAGTCCTGCAAACACTGTGCTTTCGATTTTGATCCTATCTGCGTTTATCTGCGTTTATCTGCGGCTCCTATGTTTTAAGCCGTAGCTTCGCGACGCACGCGCGGCGCGCCGGCGCGTAGGCGGAATCTCCGCTCGCTTCAAACAGCGCCTGGGTTACGTCGAAGTGATGCGCGAGCCCGCTGCGCTCGATCAACGCGATCGGCCCCTCTGGGTAGCCAAGGCCGAGTCGCAATGTCGTGTCGAGATCGTCCGCCGTGGCAAGCCCCTCATCGAGCCGGCGCAGGGCGGCGTTGTAGTACGGCCGCACCAGGCGATCGATAATGCGCCCCGCGAAGTCCCCGCACACCGCGACCTGCAATCCCGCACCCTCGAAAACAAGTTTGGCGGCGGCTAGGGCAGTGTCGCCTGTGCGCGGCTGACGCACGAGTTCTACGAGGTTGGTCGGTTCCGCGTCGCCCAGCCGGAAACGCGCGAATCCGAGCGCATTCGACCCTTCTTCGGCGCGGCCTTCGCCCGTATGCACGCCCAGGCATTCAGAGCCGAGTTCAATGAGCACCGCGGCCTTGTCTTTCCACTTGCGCAACGACTTGGCGTGGCGGCCCGCGTGCTCGCCGAGGACGATCACCACTTCAGCCGATTCCAGGCCTTTTGTCGCACCGGCAACCAACGCGTGGTCACCGGAAAAAGAGCGGCTGCCGCCGGTATCGAGTATCGCATAGCGCATAAGAATCGCTCAGCCCCCGAACATCGTGTTGCCTGCATA
>JAYWDM010000476.1:0-3821 GCA_043779885.1 Betaproteobacteria bacterium
CATCGCGAAGACGAGAAGATCCGCTTTCGCGACATCCAGGCGCAGCCACGCAAGATCATTTCGAGTCCGACGTGGAGCGGCATCGAGAGCGAGACCGTCTCGTACAACGCCGGCTACACCAACGTGCACGAGATGATTCCGTGGCGCACGCTGACCGGCCGCCAGCAGTTCTACATGGACCATCCGTGGATGCGCGCGTTTGGCGAGGGCTTCTCAAGCTACCGCCCGCCGGTGGACCTGAAGACCACCGCCGGCATCCATGGCATCAAGCCCAACGGCAACCCCGAGATCGCGTTGAATTTCATCACGCCGCACCAGAAATGGGGCATCCACAGCACGTACACCGACAATCTGCTGATGCTCACGCTGAGCCGCGGCGGGCCGTGCGTGTGGCTCTCCGAAGACGACGCGAAGCGCGCCGGCATCGTCGACAACGACTGGATCGAGCTGTTCAACCTGAACGGCGCGATCGCGGCGCGCGCGGTGGTGAGCCAGCGCGTCAATCCCGGCATGGTCATGATGTACCACGCACAGGAAAAGATCGTGAACACACCGGGCTCCGAAATCACCGGCGCGCGCGGCGGCATCCACAACTCCGTGACGCGCATCGTGTTGAAGCCCACGCATATGATCGGCGGCTATGCGCAGTTCAGCTATGGCTTCAACTACTACGGAACGATCGGCACCAACCGCGACGAGTTCGTCGTCGTGCGCAAGATGAACAAAATCGACTGGCTCGACACACCCGTCGCCGATGAACTCGTTCGCCCGGTGCAGGCGCAAGGAGAGGTAGCATGAAAATCCGCGCGCAAATCAGCATGGTGTTGAACCTCGATAAGTGTATTGGATGCCACACTTGTTCCGTCACCTGCAAGAACGTGTGGACCAGCCGGCCCGGCATGGAATACGCGTGGTTCAACAACGTCGAGACCAAGCCCGGCATCGGCTACCCGAAGGAATGGGAGAACCAGGACAAGTGGAACGGCGGCTGGGTGCGCAAGGCCAACGGCGCAATCGAGCCGCGCCAGGGCGCGAAATGGAAGTTGCTGATGAAGATTTTCGCCAATCCCAACCTGCCCGAGATCGACGACTACTACGAGCCGTTCACGTTCGACTACGGGCATCTGCAGTCGGCGCCCGAGATGAAGGCCACGCCGACGGCGCGCCCGCGCAGCCTGATCACCGGCAAGCAGATGGACAAGATCGTGTGGGGCCCGAACTGGGAGGAAATCCTCGGCGGCGAGTTTTCGAAGCGCAGCAAGGACAGGAACTTCGACGACATCCAGAAGGACATTTACGGTCAGTTCGAAAACACGTTCATGATGTATTTGCCGCGGCTTTGCGAGCATTGTCTGAACCCCGCTTGCGTGGCGAGTTGCCCATCGGGCTCGATCTACAAGCGCGAGGAAGACGGCATCGTTCTCATCGATCAGGACAAGTGCCGCGGCTGGCGCATGTGCATCAGCGGCTGCCCGTACAAAAAGATCTACTACAACTGGAAGAGCGGCAAGGCCGAGAAATGCATATTCTGCTATCCGCGCATCGAAGCCGGCCAGCCGACGGTATGCTCGGAAACCTGTGTCGGCCGCATCCGCTATCTCGGCGTCCTGCTCTACGACGCCGACCGCATCCAGGAGGCCGCGAGCGTGGAACACGATCGCGATCTGTATCAGGCGCAGCTCGGCATTTTTCTCGATCCGAACGAAGCCGCAGTAATCAGGCAGGCCAGGCTGGACGGCATCCCCGACAAGTGGATGGAAGCGGCGCGCAACAGTCCGGTTTACAAGATGGCGGTGCAATGGAAGGTGGCGCTGCCGCTGCATCCGGAATACCGCACGCTGCCGATGGTCTGGTACGTGCCGCCGCTGTCGCCGATCAGCGCCGCGGCCAACGCCGGGCACGTCGGCGCCAACGGTGAAATTCCGGACGTCAACCAACTGCGCATTCCGGTCAAGTACCTCGCCAATCTGCTCACCGCCGGTGACACGGCGCCCGTGGTTCGCGCATTGGAACGCATGCTGGCCATGCGGGCTTACCAGCGCGCCAAGCATGTCGATCAACGCATCAATACCGAAGTGCTGAAGCAGGTCGGCATCACCCAGGCGGAAGTCGAGGACATGTACCACGTGATGGCGATCGCGAACTACGAAGACCGTTTCGTGATTCCGAGCACGCACCGCGAATACGCCGAGAACACGTTCAACGTGCGCGGCAGTTGCGGCTTTTCGTTCGGCAACGGCTGCTCCGAAGGTACTGGCGAGACCAGCCTGTTCGGCAGCGAAAAAAAGCGCACCATTCCCATCAAACTGGAGGTCTGAACATGCCGGGACTCTCAAAACCTGTGCCGGCCCCCGGCACCCTGCGCGTACTGGCGGCGCTGTTGAGCTATCCGGACGGCGGGATGCGCGGATACCTGCCCGAGATGCGTGAAATTCTGCGCAGCGAATCTGTGTTGCTCGAAGCGCGGCGGGCCGAACTCGACGCATTGATCGTAATGCTCGCGCGCGCCGAACCGCTGGAGGCGGAGGCCGACTACGTTGAACTCTTCGATCGCGGCCGCGGCACATCCCTGCATCTCTTCGAGCACGTGCACGGCGATTCGCGCGACCGCGGCCCGGCGATGATCGATCTTGCGCAAACTTACGAAAAAGCCGGACTCTATCTGGGGCCGGGCGAACTGCCGGACTATCTGCCCGCGGTGCTGGAGTTTGTTTCCACCCAGCCTGCGCGCGAGGCGCGGGCTTTTCTCGGCGAGATGGCGCATATCTTCACGGCCATATTCAGCGCGCTGCGCGCGCGCGCAAGCCCGTATGCGAGCGTGCTCGGCGCGCTGCTCGAACTCGCCGGCGAAAAAGCCCAGGCCATAACGCCCGTAGCCGAGCAATCCCTCGACGAAAGCTGGGTCGAACCGCCGGTGTTCGATGGTTGCTCGACCCAGGGGCAGGCGAAGCCCGGGCAGCCGCAACCGATCCGTATCGTCCGCAAGAGTGCCACCTCAGGAGCCATCACATGAGCGCCTTTCAATCCTATTTGCACACCTTCCTGTTCGGCGCTTACCCGTACATATGCATGGTGGTTTTTCTGGTGGGCAGCCTGGCCCGCTTCGATCGCGACCAGTACACGTGGAAGAGCGATTCGTCGCAGATGCTGCGCACCGGCACGCTGCGCTGGGGCAGCAACCTCTTTCACGCCGGCATTCTGTTTCTTTTTTTTGGCCACTTTGTGGGGCTGCTCACGCCGCACTGGGTCTATGAGCCTTTCATCAGCGCGGCCCACAAGCAGCAGCTCGCGGTGGTTGCGGGGGGCGTGGCCGGATTCGTCTGTTTCATCGGTCTCTCCCTCCTGATCTATCGCCGCATGTTTGATCCGCGCATCCGTTTGACCAGCCACCGTACCGATCTCGCGATCCTGATCATACTGTGGGTACAACTGACGCTGGGCATGATTACCCTGCCGCTTTCGCTGTCCCATGCCGACGGCAGCGTGATGCTGGTGCTGGCCGACTGGGCGCAACGCGTGTTCACGTTTCGCGCCGGCACAGCGGAAGCGCTGGTCGCCGTGGCCTGGCCGTACAAGGTGCACATCGTGCTCGGCATGACGATTTTCCTGCTGTTCCCGTTCAGCCGGCTGGTGCACGCGTGGAGCGGTTTTGCCGCGGTCGCGTACTTGTTCCGGCCTTACCAGGTGGTGCGCAGCCGCCGCCTGAATCTGCCGGCTGGACACGACCAGCCCCGCGCCCGTATCTGAAATTCCAGCCGGAAGCCGACTATGACCATCGAAACCATTGCCGCTCATCCGATCGCCCGCATCAACGGGATCGC
>JAYWDM010000477.1:0-3807 GCA_043779885.1 Betaproteobacteria bacterium
CCTTGCGGGGGAAGGTTGGGATGGGGGGTAGGTGTGATAGCCGAGGTCATATGCAACTTTTTCACCCCCATCCCCGCCTTCCCCCGTCGAGGGGGAAGGAGTTTCATGCAGATGTGTAGATACCTATGCCTTCAAGGGGAGGACTGAGGAGGGGATGGGTGCAAATGAATTACGCTAAGAAAACTCTGAACAAGTCTGAATTCGTCCTTCCGGCGTGTGACGGCCTGCCCCGGCAGGTATTAAGCCGGGGCCGGAATCCAGTGCATTCGATCACCTGGACACCGGCGTGCGTCGGTGTGACGAACTTAATCATAGCTTCCCTAAAGTGAGTATGACCCATCCCCATCCCGGAGCCCCCTCGCAAACCAACCACGCTCTCCCCGTTGTCGCGGGGAAGGCGGGAACCAGCGCTTCGCGCTGCATTGTTGTATGAGCGGCATCACGCTCGATCTTCTTCTGCTGCAGATCGTCACCGGCATCGCGCTGGGCGCGGTGTACGTGCTCGTCGCGCTGGGATTGTCGCTGATCTTCGGCATGCTCGCGGTCGTCAACTTCGCGCACGGCGCATTTTTCATGGTCGGCGCGTACATGGGCGTGTGGCTCTTCGCGCAGACCGGCAATTTCTGGGTGTGCCTGGTGCTGGTGCCGCTCGGCGTGGGCGCCATCGGCCTGGCGACCGAACGCATACTGGTGCGTCCGCTCTACGGGCGCGGCATCGATTACCCGCTGCTGCTTACGTTCGGACTCTCGTACGTATTCGTTGAAGTGGTGCGCATCCTGTTCGGCGTCAACGGTATTCCGTTTTCGACTCCGCAGGGGCTCACGGGCGCGGTCAACATCGGCATCGGGCACTTTCCGCTGTATCGCCTGTTCCTGATCGGCGCGACCGCCGTCATCGTCACGGCACTTTATCTGTTTATCGAGAAGACCTCCTACGGACTCATCATCCGCGCCGGCGCGCGCGACCCCGAGATCGTGCGCGTGCTCGGCATCGACGTGTCAAAGATATGGCTCGTCGTGTTCGGCATCGGCACTGGCATCGCGGGACTCTCGGGAATACTTTCCGCGCCGCTGCAGTCGGTGACCCCGGAGATGGGCATTTCGCTGCTCGCGGACGCGTTCGTCGTCACCGTGGTGGGCGGCATGGGTTCGCTTACCGGCGCGGTGGTCGCGGGCGTACTGGTGGGCGTGGTGGTGAGTCTGACCTCGCTGGTATCGCCGGAGGCCGGACGCGTGTCGATTTTTATCCTGATGGCAGTCGTGCTGCTCGTGCGCCCGCAGGGCCTGTTCGGCCGCACCGGCGCGCTGGGTTAGCCGTGCGCGAGGCCGCTAACCCCGAGGCAAGCACGTCCGGCAGTCCGTGGCGCCGCGCACTGGCTGCGATCGTGCGCCATCGCGTTGCCGCAACGATCGTCTTTCTGATGGTCTTTCCGTGGTTCGTGCCGTATCACGCGCTGGCGATCAATATCCTCATCTGGGGTTTGTTCGCGCTCGGTTTCAATCTGCTCTACGGCTATGCGGGCATGCTCTCGTTCGGTCACGCGGCGCTGCTCGGGGTGGGCAGCTACGGCTGCGGCATCGCCATCGTGCATCTTGGCTGGCCGTGGTACGTCGCGATCGTGTGCGGCATCGTGTTTGCGTCCGCGGTCGCGTATGTGATCGGTTTTCTCGCGATCCGCACCCGCGGCATTTATTTCTCGATGGTGACGCTGGCGCTGGCCGAATGCGTGTACTACATCTTTTACAAGTGGGAAAGCATCACCGGCGGCGAGAACGGGTTGCGCGGGATCAATGTGTCGGTCATCAATCTCGCCGGTTTCGAGGTCGACTTTCTCGACCCGGTCAACAAATACTACGTGATGCTGGCGGTCGTGGCGATCGCCTTGTGGCTGTTCTCGCGCATTCTTGCCTCGCCGTTCGGCGCCGTGCTGGAAACGATCCGCGAAAACGAAACGCGCGCCGCGGCGTGCGGCTATAACGTGGCCAGGACGAAGCTCATGGCCTTTGTCCTGTCGGGCGCGTTTTGCGGGGTCGCCGGCGCGTTGCGCGCGTTGCATCTCTCCACCGTGCCGGTCGAAGTGCTGCAGATCGCGACTTCCGGCGACGTGGTAATGATGGCGCTGCTGGGCGGCTTCGGCACTTTCTTCGGGCCGTTCATAGGCGCGGGCGTCTTCCAGCTGTTCGGTGACGCGCTCACACTGTGGACGACACACTGGCAGTTGTACCTGGGCGCGACATTCATGGTGTTCGTGCTGTTTTTTCCGCGCGGCATCTGGGGTTCCATCCTGCACTGGCTGGGCGTGGCGAAGTCATGAGCGACATTCTCGTCGCCGACGGCGTCGGCAAGACGTTCGGCGGCTTTGTCGCGCTGAAGGACGTGACGGTCAGCTTCGCCAAGGACAAGCTCTCCGCGATCATCGGTCCGAACGGCGCGGGCAAAAGCACGTTCTTTAACGTGATTTCAGGCGCATTCCCGGCGACGAGCGGGCGCGTAAGCTTCGAGGGGCGCGATATCACCGCCCTGCCGCCGCACGAATACGCGCGGCGCGGCATCGCCAAATCATTCCAGATCACGAACCTGTTTCCGCACCTCTCCGCGCATGAAAACGTGCGCGTCGCGGCGCAGATGCAGAAGACGCGCTATAACCTGTGGACGCCGCGCGCGGGCATACGCGAGCTGATCGATGCGGCCGATGCGTTGCTCGAACGCGTCGGCATACTGTCACGGCGCAACGCGGTGGCGCGCGATTTGGCGCATGGCGAACAGCGCTGCCTTGAAATTGCGATGGCGCTCGCGTGCCGGCCGCGCCTGCTCCTCCTCGACGAGCCGACTGCCGGCATGTCGCCCGAGGAAACCGTCAAGATGATGGACCTGATCGTGCGCCTTTCCACCGAGCGCACGGTGATACTGGTCGAGCACAAAATGAAGCTCGTGATGGGAATCTGCCAGCAACTGATCGTGCTGCATCATGGCGAACTGCTTGCGCAGGGTACGCCCGCGGACATCCGCGCCAACGAAGAAGTGAAGCGCGTTTATCTCGGGCAGGGCAAAACGTGATGGGTACGATGCTGAGGCTCGACAGCCTCAACGCATGGTACGGGCACAGCCACGTGCTGCAGGGCGTATCGCTCGAAGTCAACGCCGGCGAGATCGTCACGCTCATCGGCCGCAATGGCGCCGGCAAGACGACGACGCTGCGCACGGTGATGGGATTGGTGAGTAAAAAGAGCGGCGCCGTCACGTTTGACGGCGCCGCCCTGCTCGGCGAGCCCGCGTACCGGCGTTATCATCGCGGCCTCGCGTACGTGCCCGAAGATCGGCGCATCGTGCCGGGATTGTCCGTGCTCGAAAACCTGCAACTCGGCCTGATCGCATCGCCGCATCGCGCGCGCGAAGGCGAAATCATCGAGCGCATTGCGGCAACGTTCCCGCGTCTGAAGCAGCGGCTGGATCAGCAGGGCGAAACGCTTTCAGGCGGCGAGCAGCAGATGCTGGCGATCGCGCGCGCGATGATGGCCGAACCGAAAATGATCCTGCTCGACGAGCCGTCCGAGGGCATCATGCCGATCCTCGTCGACGAAATGTTCAGGCTCTTCGAGGACATGAAGCGCGCGGGCACCACCATCCTGCTGGTCGAGCAAAACGTCGAGCGCGCGCTGTCCATCTCCGACCGTGCTTACATCATGGATCAGGGGGTAATCGTGCACCAGGACACCGCGGCGAACCTGCTCGCCAATCAGGCTATCCAGGAACGTTATTGCGCGGTGTAGGCAGGGCTGCCTGAAAGATCCTTTTCCCGCGAGGGG
>JAYWDM010000478.1:0-3805 GCA_043779885.1 Betaproteobacteria bacterium
TGCGCGACGAACAGCTCGCGCGTCACGAATATGCCCTGGTCGCCGGTGGCAATACCGGTCAGGCGTGAGCGGCGGTTCATCAGGTATGCGACCGCACGCATGAGTCGCGGCCTGGCGTCAAACGCAATGTCGAAGCGGCCCCAGCGCCGTGCGCTGTTGGCGAGGCCGTCGATGATCAGTTGATCGGCGCTCGCGGGTAACGTGCAGTCGGCATGCAGAAACAGCAGCACGCCGCCGCGCGCGATCGCCGCACCCGCGTTCATTTGCGCCGCGCGCCCGCGGGTGGCGACGATGGCGCGATCCGCGAGCGGTGTGGCGAGCCGCAGGGTGCCGTCGCTGCTGCCGCCATCGACCACGACCACCTCGACGCCACGCTTGCGCAACGGTTGCAGACGTGCGAGCGCCGCCGCGATCCCGGCGGCTTCATTCAGACACGGTATGACTATCGATAGCGTCGGGTTCATCGCGCTGGCCGTTGCCGGATGTCGCCGGGATTCCAATCGTACAATGGCTGCTTTCTCAGTGCGCGCCGGGCGCGGGCGCGTACGCCTGACGCTTGTCGCCGAGCAACGCCGGCAACTGGCCGAGCACGCCGCCGACGCCGCCGGCGTCCCGCCCCCACGCGTGAAACGCCGCGAGGAAATCCAGTTGTCCCTGTGTGACGCGGGCGCGTTTCCATGCGCCGGCCGCGAATTTGTTGGCTTCCGCGAGCGTGGGGTAGGAATGTATCGTGCCGAGTATCTTGTTAAGCCCCAGTCCGTGCTTCATCGCCAGCACGAATTCCGCGAGCAGGTCGCCGGCGTGCTCGCCGACGATCGTGGCGCCGAGGATCCTGTCGCTGCCGGGTGCCGTCAGCACTTTGACGAAGCCATGCGCCTCCTCATCGGCGATGGCGCGGTCGAGATCGTCCAGGCCGTACTGCGCGACATCATAGGCGACACCCTTCTCGCGCGCTTCCTGCTCGTTGAGTCCGACGCGCGCGACTTCAGGCTCGGTGAACGTCGCCCACGGGATCACCGCATAGTCGACCTTGAACTTCTTGAAGCGGCCGAACAGCGCATTGACTGTCGCGTACCACGCCATATGCGCCGCGGTGTGCGTGAACTGGTAGGGTCCCGCAACGTCGCCGGCGGCGTAAATGTTCGGATACACAGTCTGCAGGTACTCGTTGATTTCTACGGTGCGCGCTTTGGTGGTTGGCACGCCGAGTTCTTCCAGACCGTAGCCGGCGGTGTTGGCGACGCGGCCAACCGCGCACAACAGCTCGTCAAACGCAATTCGGACCTCGCGGCCTTCGTTCTCGACGATCAACAGTTTTTCGCCGTTTTCAACGATGGCCTGCTTCGCTTTATGATTGACCAGCACGTTGATGCCTTCCGCCCTGAAGCGCTGCGTTACGAGCTGCGAAACCTCGGCGTCTTCACGTATCATTATGCGCGGCAGCATTTCTACTTGCGTTACCTGGGAGCCCAGTCGCGCAAAGCATTGCGCGAGTTCGCAGCCGATCGGCCCGCCGCCGAGCACGACGAGGCGTCTGGGCTGCTTGCGCAACGACCATAGGGTGTCGGAGGTGAGCGGATTGATGTCCGCCAGCCCCGGAATCGGCGGAATAAACGGCCGCGCGCCGGCGGCAATCACGATGTTCCTGGTGGTCAGCGTGCGCGTTCCTGCCGCCGTCTTTACTGCAACCGTCCACGGCGACGTAATCCTGGCTTCGCCGGTGATGCAATCGACACCGAGCTTGCTGTAGCGGTCGATCGAATCATGCGGCTCTACCGTTCTCACCACGCGCTGCACGCGCTCCATCACTTCGGCAAAATCAAAATCGACGACCGCGGACTTCATGCCCAGCTCGGCCGCGCGCCGCGCGTGCGACAGAAACTTTGCCGAACGGATCAATGCTTTGGAGGGCACGCAGCCGGTATTCAGGCAGTCGCCGCCCATCCTGTGCTTCTCGATCAGCGTGACTTTGGCTTTGACCGCGGCCGCGATGTAGGCGGTGACGAGGCCGGCGGAGCCGCCGCCGATCACCACGACGTTGCAGTCGAATTGCGCCGGCCTGGCCCATTGGGCGTAAACCTTGCGCGACTTGATCGTACCCAGAATCCATTTCGCGATCAGCGGAAATATGCCGAGCAGCGTGAACGAAACCAGCAGTCCGGGCGAGAGTATGCCGCGCAGAGTATCGATCTTGGCGATCTCGGTGCCCGCATTGACGTAAACAACGGTACCGGCGAGCATGCCGAGCTGGCTGACCCAGTAAAAAGTCCGCGCCTTGAGCGGCGTCAGCCCCATCACCAGATTGATGACGAAAAACGGAAACGCCGGCACCAATCGCAGCGTGAACAGATAGAACGGGCCGTCTTTGGCGATGCCGGCGTTGATTGCGGCGAGCTTGTCGCCGAATTTGCCCTGGATCGAATCGCGCAGCACGAAGCGCGAGGTGAGAAACGCAAGCGTCGCACCCAGCGAGGAGGCAAAAGAAACGATCACGGTTCCCCACACCAGCCCGAAAATGGCGCCCGCGACCAGCGTCATGATCGCCGCCCCGGGCAGTGACAAGCCCGTCACGGCGACGTATGCCGCGAAGAATATTGCCGCGGTGGTGAGCGCATGCGCGGCGTAGTAATCCGCAATGGCGGCCTGTTGCGATTTGAAGTAGCCGAGCGTAAAGAAGTGGCCGAGATCGAGCGCAAAAAACGCGGCAACCAGCGCTCCAAGCACGACTATTATCAGGACCTTGCTCTTGTTCATGCATGCTCCCTTGCAGTTCGTCAGGCTGCGATTGGTCGCCGGACGGGGGCGCGGCTTACAGTCAGCCGACAGGCTTCTTCAACGGTGTAATCCGGCCCGCAAACCACGCGCCGGAAATACGAGGCATGGGCAGGCGAGCCGGCTGGCCAGTTCGCGAGAAATTCATCGCGCCAGCGTTGCTGGTCGTAGCGAACGGCAAGCGCATCGATATAACAGGCATTGACGCGCGTTCCGTAAAGCGCGGCATGTGGAGAGGGCTGCAGCGCGATGCGCGTGATCACGCCAAATTGGCACCCTCTGAAGTTGGGCATGCCGGCCGCGCCATTGTTGGCGACTATGCCTGTGCCGTCGCGCGTTGCGAAGTCCATCAGGACCGGCAGGCAACTGTGACTGCTGGCGATTATGTTGATGCGCGCCTGAGAAAACCAGTCCGTAACCCGCGCACGCTGACCCGGGGCAGCCAGCGCTTCGCGCGACAGGCCCCAGCCCGCGAGCGATTCGCAGTCGCCGTGCACGACTGCCACGCGCGCGGCGCCGACAGCCACCGTCAAATGCATGGGGAGCAGAGCGAGCTGGCGCCGCAAGCCGGGATGCGCGCGGGCGGTGTCTCGCAGCCGCTCGATGATGCGATTCGAGCGTTCGACTTCGGCATCGCTCACGAAATCGGGATAGCCGCAACCGCAGCCGGCCGCGGCATCGTCACCGGCCAGTTCGGTCTCGACGTTGCCCCGTAACGCGGTATGCATAAGGACGCGCGAATTGATCGCCGCGAATCCGGCGACGTCCGCGTTGAACCAGTTGAAATCGCCGTTGAATACAATGACGGGCGGCTGCGTTTCGCGGGCAGCGAGCTCGCATACCGCATTGAGCGCCGGCGCATTGCCGTACAGTCCGCCGACCACGTACAGACAAGTGGTTTCGAGGTCAACGGTGCGCGCGAGGTCGGCAGGCGCATAACGGTAATGCAGCGGACAGCTGCGGCCCGGCTTCATCGATGCTTGCTCACGCACGGGAAACGCCGCAAATATGCCGCGCATGCAGGAGTTGTCAT
>JAYWDM010000479.1:0-3801 GCA_043779885.1 Betaproteobacteria bacterium
GGCGGCCGCGGATCGAATCTGGCGTATGGCCTCGATGAGGACAGGAATCACCTGACGGTAGTCCGCAACTATTCCCAAGTGAGCATCTTTGTAAATCGCCGCATCGGGGTCGGTATTGATGGCGACTATCGTGCGCGCCCTCGCGCAACCCGCCATGTGCTGTCCGGCGCCGGAAATGCCGACCGCAACGTAGAGCGCGGGCGCTACGGTTTTGCCGGTCAATCCGATCTGCATCGAATGCGGGCACCAGCCGATATCGCAAGGCACCCGGCTGGCGCCGACGGCGCCGTTGAGTTCACGCGCGAGTTGCTCCAGCAGTTCGAAGCCTTCCGGGCCGGCCAATCCGCGTCCACCGGCGATCACGGCATTGGCGTCCTCCAGCCGTATGGTATCGGACGCGTTGCGTTCGCGGGTTACGACCGTCGTGCGGCGCGCCAATGCAGCGAAGTCGACTGTAGCCGTAGTCATTTCGCCGTCGCGACCGGAGGCGGTAGCGGCCGGCTCGAATATGCCGGCGCGCACGGTGGCGACGACGGATGCCGTTCTGAAGTTGACGACTTCGTGCGCGTTGCCGCCATAGCAGGTGCGGGTCGCGCGCAGGCGGTTGTCGTCGTATGCCACGTCGACGCAACCGGTAGTCACCGCCGCGCCCAGCCGGAATGCAAGACGCGGTGCGAGATCGGTTCCGACGTTCGTGTGCGCAACGAGGATCGCCGCGGGCGGCGCCGGTTGCATAATTTTTTGCAAAACCGGCAGCCATGACTCCGGCTCATATTCGGCAAGCGCGGGGTCGTCGGCAACGTAAACGCGATCCGCACCCCGGGCAACCAGCTCGCGTGCGCTCTCTGGCAGGTCTGCGCCCAAAATCGCGACGTGCAGTCTGCCGCCGGTGTGCGCGAGCAACGTGCGACCCAGCGTCATGAGTTCGAAGACCGGCGCGATGAGTTTGCCGCGGACCTGTTCCGCCACGATCAACACATCGCCCGTTGCCGTCATACGTCAGCCATTCCGGAGATCACAACAAACCGGCGCTCTGCAGGCGCTGAGCAAGTCCGCGCGCCTGCTCGTCCGGCGAGCTTCCCGTGATGAACTCGCAGCGGTTTTCCCGTTTAGGGATACTCTGGTAATCAACCGTCCAGCGGGCGCCGGCGGCGCCAACCTCGCTCGCTTCAAGTCCCAGCGCGGGTGCCGTCCATATCTCGATCGGCTTGCGCGCCGCGCGCATGGTGTCGCGCAGGCTGGGTTTGCGGGCCACGCCGATCTCGTTGGAAACGGTAACCAGAGCGGGTAGCAAGGTTTCCACAATTTCAATCCCGTCGTCGATGATCCGCGTGACGCGGGCGAGTTGTTTTTCCAGCGCAAGATTCAGCGCATAGGTAACGGCCGGCCACTCAAGCAGTGCGGCGACGCCGATACCGACCACGCCCGCGTCGTCGTCAGCGGCCTGGCGCCCGGTCAACACCAGGTCTACGTCCGCCAGTTTTCTGATCGTTGCCGCCAGCACGACAGCGGTCGTGTAGCTATCGGCGCTATCGAACGCGGCGTCGCTGAGGAGGATGCCGGCGTCGGCGCCCATCGCGAGCGCGTGCTTGAGCACGGGGCGCGCACCATCGCCGCCCATCGTGATGGCCGTGATTTTCACGGTTGCGCTGAACTTGTCGCGTATGCGCAGCGCGGCTTCGACCGCCTGCTCGTCGAACGGATTGATGGTCAGCGGCTGTCCCGGCGGAAAAATGATGCGCCGGGTGCGTGCGTCCATCCGCAATACGCTCGCCGGGGTTTCGGGGTCAGGTATCTGCTTGACGCAGACGGCGATATGCATGTCCCCTTACTCGATCGTGACCGTCGTCGGCACGATGCCGTCGAAGTTCTTGCGCTGGTAATTCCACGGGATCTGCGGTTGTATCCGGCCGGTTTCGTCGGTCGCGCGCGCCATGATCTGATGCGGGCCGGGCTGGTCGGCATTCCACAGCCAGGACCAGCGCACCCACAACCATTTCTCGCGCGGATGCTCCCTATGCGCATCGTGCCAGGTCTTGCCGCCGTCGACGCTGACTTCAACGCGCGTGATGGCGCCCATGCCGCTCCACGCGCGGCCCACGATCTTGTGCGTTCCGCGCTTCAACGGCGAGTCTTCGTCCAGCGGATCGGTAATGAGGCAACGCACGCCCATCGCAGTGAGCGGGATCTTGGCCGGGTCGTCCGGCGATTGTCCGTACACGAAATACTGATTTTGATAATAGAGCTCGGGCGTATGCCTGAGCACGTCGAGCTTCTGCAGCCATTTGACCCACCAGTTGCCTGACCAGCCCGGCACGACGGCGCGCACCGGCGCCCCATGCAGGTGCAGCAGATACTCGCCATTCATCGCCCACACGAGCAGGGTGTCCGGGTCCAGCGCCTTGTCGAGCGGCAACGCTTTTTCGAAATTGATGACGCCGGGGTCGATCGGCTGAAAGTCGGAATGACCCACCGAGCGGTACTGGACCGCGAGATCGGGTTGACCGCGATCCATGCCTTGCAGCAGTACGCTGACCGCTCCCGGTTTGATCCCCGCCTTCGTCAATACCTCCGCCAGCGGCACTCCGGTGAACTCACCGGCGCTGACTGCGCACGTCGTCGTCGCCTCGCCGCTGATCTGCTCGGTGGAGGGAGGCTGGTCTGCGTCGCCGCGCTTGAGGCGCTTTTGCATGTCCTGCTGGTTGATGCGCGACGGCTTTCTGCCGCCCTTGAGCACGTAATCGAAAAAGCCCGCGTCGTTGCCGGCGCATTCGGTCACGGCGCGCACCGTACGCCCCGGCAGCTTGCGCAGATCGCTCAGCGACAATTCGAGCGGATGGTCAACTTCGCCGCCGATGGACAGCACCCAGTCGTCCGGATGGATGGGTTCCGGCACTTCGAGCTGGTTGACGATGTAGTAGGCGTCCGTCGGCGTCGTCAGGCCTTCGATTTCGGTCAGCGGCGAGCGGCCATTGATGACGCGTCCTTCGGCATCTTTGCCCGGCATCAAGGCCGGCCGCTTGCGATCCGGCCAGCCCATTACCCAATCACCTTCAACCTCTGGTCTAGCCATGAACGCGCTTCCTCGGTTTGTTTACATGTATCCGGATCCCGGATTGTGCACTGAATTCATCTTCCGCTGAAATGAAAGCATGCTCCGGATGGCGATGATTTTTCCAGTCCGGATTCCGTTTGCGGTCAGCGGCCGCGGTGGCGGCATCATGAGTGGCGACGGCGTAGGTTAGCGGCGTCTCGCGTAGAATCGGCGACTCGCGCCACGCGGTAGTTGCCGGACCGCATGCGATCGGTTTTGTCCATAAAGGATGCTGACATGAACACGAGGGGCGGCTTGTGCCTGTGGTTCGCGGTTCCGATTTTGACATGGGCCGGGTTGGCGTCGGCGCAGCAATATCCGGCCAAGCCGGTGCGCTTGATCGTGCCTTTCGCGCCAGGCGGCAGCACTGACATCTTGGGCAGATTGATCGGACAGCGGCTGAGTGAAGCGCTGGGCCAGCAGATCATCGTCGACAATCGCGGCGGCGCCGGTACCTTGATTGGTACCGAAATCGCCGCAAAGTCGGCGCCCGACGGATACACACTGTTACTGACCAACGTCGCGTTTTCAATTCTGTCGGGATTGCACGGCAAGCGCATGCCCTACGACTCACACCGGGATTTCGCGGCGGTGACCCTTATCGCTTCGCAGCCTACCGTGCTGGCGGCGCACCCGTCTTTGCCGGTGCGAACGGTGCAGGAGTTGATCAGGCTCGCGCGGCAGAAGCCCGGTCAGTTGAGTTTCGC
>JAYWDM010000480.1:0-3799 GCA_043779885.1 Betaproteobacteria bacterium
AAAAAACCGTTTCCCATGGGCGCGGCCCTGCACGGCAAGCTGTGCGGTATCGTCGGTCTGGGCAACATCGGGCGCGCGATTGCCGCGCGCGCCGGGGCATGCGGCATGCGCGTCTGCTATCACGGTCCGCGCGAGAAGGCGGATGCGGCTTATCCCTACTACGCGGATCTCGTCGCCATGGCGCGCGCGGCCGACTGTCTGGTCGTCGCGTGTCCGGAGCGGCCGGAAACCCGCAACGTCGTGAACGGGGAAGTGCTGCAGGCGCTTGGCGAGCAGGGCTTTCTGGTCAATATCGCGCGCGGATCCGTCGTCGACGAGCACGCCCTGATCGAGGCGCTCAGCAAAAAAACGATTGCCGGCGCCGGGCTCGACGTATTTGCGGATGAACCGCGCGTGCCGCGCGCCCTGATCGCGCTGGAGAACTGCGTATTGACGGCGCATATCGGCACTTCGACGCAGGAAATCCGCGCGCAACGCAGCGCGCTCCTGCTCGCCAATCTGCGCGCGCATTTCGCCGGCCGGCCGCTGCTCACGCCGGTAGCGTAACGTTATGCAGAGGCGCGGTACAGAGAATTGAACCCAAAAATGGCAATTCAGCCACGGAAACACACGGAATCAGACGGACGAACTATGACCTTATATGGTTACATCGCGTCACCCGGAAGATGGCGCGCCGTGCAGCCGGGCCGGGCTGATTTTCCGTGCCTTTCCGTGTGGTTCCGTGGCCAACTGCGGTTTGCATGTTGAATCGATAACCAAGGAGCGCGGGTGAACACTACAGGGACACGCGGGGAACCGGGACGCGAAACGCTGCCGCGAGTCGCGCGCGCAGGCTACAGCGGCGGGCTGCGGGTTTGCCTCGGCCTTGCGATTGCGTTCGGCGTCGCCGGTTTTTGTCGCGTGGCCGCTGCAATCGCGCCAACGTATCCTGCGAAGCCGATCCGCATCATCGTGCCCTTTGCAGAAGGTGGCGCGTCCGGACTCGTTAGCCGCAGGCCCGTTCGCGGGAAGGACGCGGAGGCCGCCGGGTTTTATCGCGTGGCTGCTGCAATCGCGCCAACGTATCCTGCGAAGCCGATCCGTATCATCGTGCCCTTTGCACCAGGCGGCCCCAACGACATACTGGCGCGTCTTGTCGGCAGAAAACTGACCGAGAGTTGGGGGCAGCAGGTGATCGTCGACAATCGCGCGGGCGGCGGCACCATCATCGGCACGGAACTGGCGGCGCGGGCAACGCCCGACGGTTACACGCTGCTGATGGTGTCGACGAGCCATGCGGTGAATCCGAGCCTCGTCATAAAACTTCCCTACGATACGTTGCGCGACTTCGCGCCGGTGATACGCCTCACCGCGTCGCCCAACGTGCTGGTCGTCAATCCGTCGGTGCCGGTGCAGTCGGTGCGCGACCTGATCGCGCTGGCAAAGAGCAGACCGGGGGAACTCAATTATGCTTCGGGCGGCACCGGCACGGCGACGCATCTCGCAGGCGAATTGCTATGCATCACGGCGGGCGTGAAGATGACGCATATTCCGTACAAGGGCGCGACGCCCGCGACCGTGGATCTCATGAGCGGCGCGGTGGCGTGGATGTTCGGCACGATCCTGCCGACGCTGCCTCACGTCAAAGCGGGCCGCCTCAGAGCCATCGCCGTGAGCGGCGCGCAGCGTTCGCCGGCGCTGCCCGACGTGCCGACGGTCGCGGAGACCCTGCCGGGTTTCGAAGCGGCGTCCTGGTATGGCATATTCGCGCCGGCGCAAACGCCGCGCGAGGTGATCGCCAAACTCAATCGCGAAAGTGCCCGTATACTTGAGACGACGGATATGCGGGAGTATTTGCTGCGCGAAGGCGCGGTACCGGCCGGCGGCACACCGGAGGAATTTGCGGCGCATTTCAGGAACGAAATCGCCAAGTGGGCCAGGCTGATCAGGGACGCGGGCATCAAAGCAGAATAAGGGCGGGCATGGATCCACAACTCGACATCCACGCCGGCGGCACGGAAACCCTGCCACCGGCGGATTTTCGCTGGCCGGGCGGCAGGCGCATCGCGGTATTTTTTCGCGTTGCGTTCGAATGGTGGTCGGACGGCAAGTGGCCGGGCATCGGCCCAATGGGCAATCCGCTCAAAGCGGGCGTGGTTGACCTGAACGCGGTGGGCTGGGCCGAGTATGGTCACCGGCGCGGCATTTTCCGTGCGCTCGACACGTTCAAACGCCACTCTATCAAGGCCACCATCAACGTGTGCGGAATACTCGCCGAACGTTATCCGGACATCGTGCGCCGCATTCATGACGAAGGTCACGACGTGGTCGCGCATTCCTATGCGATGGACGTGATCCCGGTCTACCTCACCGAGGACGAGGAGCGCGCGAACATCAACCGCACGACGCAGCTCCTCGAACACGCGACCGGCGTGAAGCCGTGCGGCTGGATCAGCCCGCGCAGCACACCGAGTTCGCGCACGCCGCGCCTCCTGCTCGACGCCGGCTATGACTGGCACGGCGACACCCTCAACGACGACCTGCCGTATATCGTGCGCTTCGGTGAGCGTTCGATCGTCGCGTTTCCCAACAATACGGAAGTCAACGACCTGCCGATTTACATGCGCCATGGCAATTCGCCGCGCGTGATGCTCGAAGTTTTCGAGGATTGGCTCGCGTACGTGCGCAAGTACGAGAGCGGCGCTGCCCGCATGGACCCCGCCATCCACACGCATGTATTCGGGCGGCCGACGGGCATGGCGATTTTCCAGCGCATCATGGAGATCGCGAAGGCGGCCGACGATATCTGGATCGGCACGCGCTCGCAGGCGGCGGCGCATCTGCGCGCGACGCTCGGCTGTTAACCGTATGTCAAACCTCGTTATAGTGGCCATGATCCCGTCATGCCGACGAAAGCCGGCATCCGGCGAGGTATTGATTCGCTTGACTCGGCTTTTCTGGACCCCGGCGTGCGCCGGGGTGACGAGTCAATTTTTGACAAACTGTTAAGGCCCGGGTCATCACGCCATGGCCAAAAAATCCTCCGTCGCCGCCCCGCCACCGCAACCGGACTACGACTTCGTCGTCGCGCGCAATGTGATGGTCGCCATGCGCGACGGCGTAAAACTCGCCACCGACATTTATCGCCCGGCGCGCAACGGCAGCGTGGTCAACGGCAAATTTCCGGTCATTCTCGAGCGCACGCCGTACGGCAAGACCCAGGTCTCGCGCTCCGAGATCGATGTCGGCATGACCGCACCGCGTCCGCGCCCCGAGGTGGCCGCGTGGTTTGTGCGCCAGGGTTATGCCGTCGCCTATCAGGATTGCCGCGGCCGCTATGCGTCCGAGGGCGAGTTCGTGAAGTACCTCGCGGATGGCGAGGACGGCTACGACACCGTCGCGTGGCTCGCGGCGCAGCCGTGGTGCGACGGCAAAATTGCAACGATGGGTCTGTCCTATGCGGCGCACACGCAGGGTTCGCTCGCCTGTCTGAATCCGCCGGCGCTCGCGGCGATGGTGATCGACTCCGGCGCGTTCTCGAACGCCTATCTGTCGGGCATACGCAGCGGCGGCGCTTTCGAGATGAAGCAGGTGACCTGGGCGTTCAACCAGGCGAAGGAAAGTCCGCTCGCCAAGTCGAATCCGGCAGTGCGCGCGGCACTCGAACAGGAAGACCTGATCGAGTGGTTCAAAGTCATGCCGTGGAAGCCGGGCCATTCGCCGGTGCGCTGGGTGCCCGAGTACGAGCATTACCTGTTTGCGCAGTGGACGCATGGCGCGTTCGACGACTACTGGAAGCAGCTCGGCATTTACGCCGAAG
>JAYWDM010000481.1:0-3796 GCA_043779885.1 Betaproteobacteria bacterium
TTCGCCGATGGCGAGGGGCGCCAGCACGTCGTGTATGAGCCGCACGAGTTCGCCGCCGTGGGCGCGGTTGTCACCGTTGTAGACCTCGCTCACCAGTCCGCCGGCGTGTACGCGGGTGACGATGGTGCAGCGCTTTTTTACGTCGTAAGTGCTGCCGCCGAAGTTTTTCTTCAGCGGAATCGAGATTGCGATGGCTTCGACTTTATCGATGCGCATAGGAAAAGGCCGTGATGAGTGATGAGCGATGGGTGATGGGAGGTGTTTCTCACGTCTCTTGGTTCACTTGACTTTCATGCCGGGCTGCGCGCCGGCATCGGGGCTCAGCAGATAAATTCCCGGCGCGTCGCCCGATGCCGCCAGCACCATGCCTTCGGACAGGCCGAATTTCATTTTGCGTGGTGCGAGATTGGCGACGACGACGGTGAGCCTGCCGACGAGCGCCGCCGGGTCGTACGCGGATTTGATGCCGGCGAATACCTGGCGCGTGCCGAGCGCGCCCACGTCGAGCGTTAGCTTCAACAGCTTGTCGGCGCCTTCGACGTGCCCGGCTTGGATTATTTTGGCGACCCGCAGATCTATTTTCGAGAAATCATCGATCGTAATTTTCGCGGCGCCACTCTTCTCTCCCTCCCCTGCGTCAGCGGGGGAGGGTTGGGGTGGGGGCGACACTCCCGACTTGCCGGGCGAACCAGGATGAGGCGTGGAGGCAGTCACTTTTGCAGGTTCCTTGTCGATATCGAACAGCGCGTCGAGTTGTTTTTCTTCGACGCGGGTCATTAATGGGCTAAACGTTCCGAACAGATGACCGGTAGGCAAGAATTTTTCAACGTCCAAGGGCAACTCTGCTTCGTTCCAACTCAACTTGCCGGCGTTCAGGTAATGCTCTGCAGCTTCAGCGAGGTTAGGTAGAATTGGTTTCAGGAATATCGTGAGAAGCTTAAAGCCAGCAATCGACGACGCACAAATTTGGCTTAGTTGACCCTTTGCTTTGGGATCGTTATTCGCTTCCTTCGCCAGCGCCCATGGTTTGAAGCCGTCAATTTCTTTGTTGATCGCATCCGCAGCTTCCATGATCGCTCGGGATGCTTTGCCAAATTCGCGCTCGTCAAAATGGTTTCGAATAGTATTAATTGATGCGACAGCGAAAGCAAAACCGGCAGTATCTGCGGGCACGGGGACACCGCTGAAGCTGCCGATTCGAATGCTCGGCATCCGATTGTCGAAATATTTTGTTAGGAACGGCGCAATTCGGCTCGCGATATTGACGTATTTCCCAATCAAATCGCTGTTCACCCGCGCCATGAAATCTTCGGGATTGAAGTCGATGTCCTCGACGCTCGCATTGAGCTTGGCCGCGATGTAGTAGCGCAGCCACTCGGGGTTCATGCCGACTTCGAGATAGCGCAGCGGGCTGATGCCGGTGCCGCGCGACTTGGACATCTTCTCGCCCGAAACGGTGATGAAGCCGTGCACGTTGATCTGGTCGGGCACCTTGTAGGGTTTGCCCGCAAAGTGCAGCATCGCCGGCCAGAACAGCGTGTGGAAGTAGATGATGTCCTTGCCGATGAAGTGAATCTGCTCGGATTCCGGATCGGCGAGAAATTTCTCGAAGTCGATGCCTTGCTTCGCGCAGTAGTTCTTGAAGCTGGCGAGGTAGCCGATCGGCGCATCGAGCCACACGTAGAAATACTTGCCCGGCGCATCCGGGATCGGGATGCCGAAGTAGGGCGCGTCGCGCGAGATGTCCCAGTCGTTCAGCGCCTTGTCGTCTTTGCCTTCCAGCCACTCCTTTGCCTTGTTCGCGACTTGCGGCTGCAGTCGGCCCGGCTTGTCCAGCCAGTTCTTTATGAAGTCAACACACTTCGCGTCCGACAGCCTGAAGAAGTAATGCTCCGACGATTTCAACACCGGCGCCGCGCCGGAGAGCGTCGAATACGGATTTTTGAGATCGGTGGGCGCGTAAACCGAACCGCACACTTCGCAGGCGTCGCCGTACTGATCTTTCGCGTTGCACTTCGGGCACTCGCCCTTGATGTAGCGGTCGGCGAGGAACATGGCCTTGACCGGATCGTAGAACTGCTCGACCGGTTTGGAATAGATGAGCCCCGCCGCTTTGAGCTTGCGGTAGATGTCCTGCGACAACCCGGTGTTCTCGGGCGAGTGCGTCGAGTGCCAGTTGTCGAACGCGATGTGGAAGCCGTCGAGATATTTCCCGCGTTCGGCGCCGATGCGGGAGACGAGCGCTTCCGGCGTGATACCCTCGGCCTCGGCCTTGAGCATGATGGGCGCGCCGTGCGCGTCGTCGGCGCAGACGAAATGCACCTCGTGGCCCTGCATGCGCTGAAAGCGCACCCAGATATCGGCCTGGATGTACTCCATGATATGGCCGATGTGAAACGAGCCGTTGGCATACGGCAGCGCGGTGGTGACGAAGATTTTGCGGGTCATTTGCGGGGGCGGATGCGTCAAGCGACGAATTGTAACAAACCCCTGAAGGTTAAATGGTTTCCCGGCGAATTATGTTAGGCGTTCGGCCGGTAATTGTTTAAACTTCTGCCCTCATTGCTCAGGACACCGGATTACCCATGGCAATCACCGAACAGCAAGTGCAGGCCGCGCTCAAAGAGTTCATCGACCCCAACACGGGCAAAGACTACGTCACCGGCAAGGAAGCAAAGAACATCAAGATCGACGGCGACAATGTGTCGCTCGATATCCTGCTGGGCTACCCGGCGAAGACGCAAATCGACCCGATCCGCAAGCAGGTGATCGCCAAGCTCAAGACCCTGCCTGGTATCGGCAACGTGTCGGCCAACGTAACGATGAAAATCGTGTCGCATGCCGTCCAGCGCGGCGTAAAGCTGATTCCCGGTGTGAAGAACATCATTGCCGTTGCCTCGGGCAAGGGCGGCGTCGGCAAGTCCACCACGGCGGTCAATCTGGCGCTCGCGCTGGCCGCCGAGGGCGTGAGCGTCGGCATGCTGGACGCCGATATCTACGGTCCGTCGCAGCCGACCATGCTCGGCATCAGCGGGCGGCCGGAATCGAAAGACGGCAAGCGGCTGGAGCCGATGCAGGGCCACGGCATCCAGGCCATGTCGATCGGTTTCCTGATCGACGTGGAAACGCCGATGGTATGGCGCGGCCCGATGGTGACGCAGGCGCTCGAACAACTGCTCAATGAAACCAACTGGCGCGACGTCGATTATCTCGTGGTCGACCTGCCGCCGGGTACCGGCGACATCCAGTTGACGCTGGCACAGCGCGTGCCGGTCACCGGCGCGGTCATCGTCACGACGCCGCAGGACATCGCGCTGATGGACGCCCGCAAAGGCCTCAAGATGTTCGAGAAGGTCAATATTCCGATTCTGGGCGTTGTCGAGAACATGAGCCTGCACATCTGCTCGAAATGCGGCCACGAAGAGAACATTTTCGGCAGTGGCGGCGGCGACCGCATGAGCAAGGACTATGGGATCGATTTACTGGGGTCCCTGCCGCTCGACATCGCCATTCGCGAGCAGGCGGATTCGGGCAAGCCCACCGTGGTTGCCGACCCCGACGGCCGCGTGGCGGAGATTTACCGCCAGATCGCGCGCCGCGTCGCCGTCAAGATCGCCGAGAAGCAGCAGGACCACTCCGCGGCGTTCCCGAAGATCGTCGTTCAAAACACCTGACGGCAGCATCGAGGATAGTGGATTGAGGCAGTGCGCCTGCGGCGCATTCCCTGCTATCCTTGCGTCTCAATCCTCGATCCTAAATCCTCTCCACCGTGAGGAGCACGGCATGAAATTCCATT
>JAYWDM010000482.1:0-3795 GCA_043779885.1 Betaproteobacteria bacterium
CTGGGCTTGGGGCCCACGCTGGAAGAAACCGCGGTCACGCCGCCGCAGACGGAGTACCGGCATTACCGGACCGGCGCCGTCATCATGCGCATGATGACCAGGGACTTTCACGCGCTCTATGGCGCGCCCTACCTGCGGCTGCACCGCTGGGATTTGCAGCACGCAATGATCACGCACCTGGCCGGGGTTGCACCGGGCGCGCTGCGGCTTGGATCCGGCGTTGACCGGCTTGAGTCGCGCGGTGAACACGTGACATTGCGGTTCGCAAACGGTCAATCGGAAACAGCGGATATCGTTGTTGCAGCCGACGGCATCCGTTCCGCCATTCGGGAGACGTTGTTCAATCCGGCGCCGCCGGTGTTTGCCGGCTTCGTGGCATGGCGCGGTCTGGTTGATACGTCTCAACTGCCGCGGCATCTGCATGAATCGGCGGTCGCGTTCGGGCACGGGCGGCACATCAACCGGTACCTGGTTCGCCGCGGCGAGTTGCTGAACTTCATTGCGGTTGCGCACCGGGACAAGTGGGAGGCTGAGGGTTGGACTATTCCCGCGCCACTGGACGAATTTCTGGCGGAATTTTCCGGCTTTGACGAAGGCACTCGCACCATCATATCGAAGCCAGTACTCGGGCAGGTTTTCAAATGGGGGTTATTCGGCCGGCCGTGGCTTGAGCAATGGTCGTCCGGCCGGGTCGTTTTATTGGGCGACGCGGCACATCCGATGCTGCCATTTCTGGGTCAGGGTGCTGCCAACGCGCTGGAGGATGCGATGATACTCACGCGCTGCCTCGCATCCGAAGCCAATCCGCAACGAGCGTTCGCGCTGTATCAAAAGACACGCGGCCCGCGCGTTCGCGGCGCCACCGAACAGGCGGCGCGGCGCGGCGAGCGCTACCTGGGCGAACCCAACGCAGACAGTCTGCAAGGCGACGAGCCTGGCGAGCAATATGCCTACGACGCAGTCGCCGGGCCTCTGGGTGGTTGAGTGTCCGTAACAGAAGGAATATGGGTAGGAAATTCGGGACGCGTACATTTTAGACGTTGTGCCAAGTATTCCAGGGTACGTATGTTTGGTTACCCCACACCACGGCACGCCGCGCGGTAACGGCCGGAATAAAATGTGTGCGTCCCGATTATTCTGCGACGTCGTCGGGGATGTTGGGACGCATACAATAAAGAGCAACGTGTGCATCTCTATTATGCCGCTATCGCGTCGCGTCGGCAGGGTCTCGCCTTTTGCCTGGCGGAGCAATCAGCGGCAGCTATCCATGAGGCCAACGTCAATCACTTTCTATTTGCGTGACGATAGCGTCTCTGAAGCGATGCCCCGGCCGCTTCCGTGTGCAGATTCACTCCCGTTGCTCCCGCAACTTGATCAAGCTATCCTTGCCATTACAAATAATTGCAGGATCAAGGGAGGAGCCGATGCGTCACCTGCTGATCACCATCGCGTCATGCGCCATCGCGGTTGCTCCGCTTGCCGCGCATGCTCAACCGGCGTACCCGGTGAAGAACATCCGCATGATAGTCCCCGTCGGGACCGGCGGGCCGAGCGATCTCGTGGCGCGGCTGCTCGGCGAGAAGCTCGCGGTGTCGCTCGGCAAGCCGGTGATCGTGGACAACCGGCCCGGCGCGTCGCAGATCATCGGCGCGAACGTGGTGGCGAAAGCCGAGCCCGACGGCTACACACTGCTCCAGGCGGCGGCCAACATGTCGATCAATCCGATCATGGTGGCAGACATGCCGTTCGACACCATCAAGGACTTTGCGCCGGTAACGCTGACGCACCTGACGCCGTATGTGTTTCTGGTGAGTTCACAGTCGCCGGTGAAATCGCTGCCGGAACTCATCAAGCACATCAGGGACCATCCCGGCAAAATAAATTACGGCATCACCGGGCCGGGCAGCCCGCATCAATTGGCGACGCTGCTGATGGTGCAGCTGGCCGGCGGACTGTCGGGCATGACGGAAGTAACCTACAAGGGCAGCACCGCAGCGCATCCCGACCTGATCGCGTATCGCATTTCGTTCATGATCGATCCGCTCGCCGCCGCGGCGCCGCACATCCGCAGCGGTCTGCTGCGCGCGCTGGCAGTCAGCACGCCGCAGCGCAACCCGTCGTTTCCGGAGATCCCGGCCGCCGCCGAGATCCTGCCCGGCTACGCATTCTCGAGTTGGGGCGGCGTGTTCGCGCCCGCCCGCACGCCGCGCGCGATTGTGGACAAGCTCAACGCCGGGATCGGCGCGGCCCTCGCGAGCCCCGACCTCGCCAAACGCTTCACCGACATGGGCCTCGTCGCGAAGCACAGCACGCCCGAAGAGTTCGGTAATTTTTTGCAGTCGGAAATAACCCGCTGGCGCGCGTTGCTGGGGAAGCAGCCGTAAGGGCGGCGTCGAATCCGCATTGGCTACCGGGATCGGGATTGTCCTCGCAGTACGTAAGATTGCGTACGCACGCGAACGGATTTTTTCGCTGAATGAGCGGAAAATACTCCGCCCCGAACTGAATCGGATATAGACTGGGAACCATCGCCGATCGCCTGCGATCGCGGAAACTGGAGGAGCCCATGTTTTCGAGAATGAGCTTGGCGCTGCTTGCATCAGTTGCGCTACTGTTGCCGGCTGCCGCGCCGGCGCAGAAGTATCCCGTCAAGCCTATACGCCTGATCATACCGTTCGCGCCGGGGGGCACCAACGACATCCTGGGGCGCATGGTTGCGCAGCATCTGAGCGAGACGCTGGGCGAGACCACGATCCCGGACAATCGTCCCGGCTTCCAGGGAATCATCGGCACCAACCTCGCGGCAAAAGCAGACCCCGACGGTTACACGCTGGTCGTGATATCCGCGGCCTACACGATGAACCCGGCAATATTCAAGCTCCCGTACGATACGCTGACAGCGCTGGAGTTCGTCGCCAGGATCGGCGAGAGCTTTCTGATCCTGACCGTCGGGCCAAAATTGCCTGACGTCCTTTCGGTCAAAGATTTGCTGGCCACGGCGCAGCGCAGGCCCGGCGAGATCGTGTTCACGAGTTCCGGGGGCTTCATGAACTTCGCCACCGAACTCTTCCAGAGTGTCACGAAGCAAAAATTCAACATCGTTCTCTACAAGGGCGGATACCCTGCCATGATCGACGTCCTCGGGGGACAGGCCGAGGCCAACCTTGCGGTGAGCCTGCCTGCGCTGCCGTTCCTGCGTTCGGGCCAGTTGAAGGGCCTTGCGGTCGCGCTCCCGCAGCGTTCCGAGTTGCTGCCTGATCTGCCGACGATGGTTGAGGCGGGCGTCGAGGGTTACGATGCGGCCAACTGGTATGCGATCGCCGCGCCGGCCGGCACGCCGCGGGCCATCGTGATGAAGCTGCACAACGAGATCGCCCGGTTCTTCAATTCGCCCGCGATACTGAAGAAGATGGCTGCCATGGGCGCCGTGGTCAACATCAAGACGCCCGATGAGATGCGCAAGATTATCCCGGCCGAGATCGCCAAGTGGACCAAGGTCGCGATCGACGCGGGTATGCCGCGGGCCGACAAGTAAGTCATTGGGGCCCGGCTCGGTTGATACAAAGAGAATGTCGGCGATCGAACGCAGGTTGATGTAAATCAAACTGAAAACTAATTTGTGCGATTAAGCCTTGACGTTCAGCCGCGCAGGGTGTTTACTGAAAGCGTTCCGGTAAGTCGCTTCGGGATGGATTCCCAGACTAACCAATGATGAACCGGTTGCTGCATCGATGTTTCGCTGTTGTGCGCGCCCCGTGTTGCGGGTGTACCTGAAGCGAACGGGCGGCGACCACC
>JAYWDM010000483.1:0-3792 GCA_043779885.1 Betaproteobacteria bacterium
GCGCAGGCCTCGGCAAGCGAGGCAATCGCGGCGTCCGGATCGGCGGCGGCCTGCCCGCCGGTCAGCGCGATCGTGCGCACGCTCGCGAGCGCGGCGCCAAACCCCAGCGCCAGCGCGAGGCGCTCGAGCATCGGCTTCCATCTCGTGCCGCCGGTGACGATCGAAAAGCGCGGCGCCTCGCGCGCCGCCGCTTGCATCGCGGCTTGCGCGAGGCCGGCGACCGGCACTGGGCTGAGCTCGCGCAGCGCGAACAGGCCCGGGTCGCCGAAGCAGGCGAGCAGCACGGCGTCGCAGCCTTCGGCATGGTTCGCCCAAGCTTCGAGCGCCGCGTGTGATGCGATCGCGAACGAGGCCTCGCTCGCGATATAGCGCGCGCCGAACCTCCCCGTCGCCATGCGCCAATTTGCTTGCGGCGCGGCGGCGCGCAGGTGCTGCTCGAGCAGCGCCGTGATGGGAGCGCTGGTGTTAGGGTTGATGGCGAGGATCGTGCGCATCAAGCGGCCTGGCGCAGGAGCACACAGCGCGCCGCGTGCCCGCCGCCGACATCGATGGCCGCGGGCACCTCGCGCAGGCACGCCTCGCTCGCGTGCTTGCAGCGCGGCGCGAAGGCGCAGCCCGGCGGCATCGCCGCGAGGTCCGGCGGCGAGCCCGGAATCGCCTCGATGCGCTGGCCTCGCAGTTCGCCGCGCACGGTCGAAGACAACAGCCCCTGTGTGTATGGATGGCTCGCCGAGCGGATTACCTCGCGCACGGATCCCGTCTCCACGATCCGGCCCGCGTACATGACCGCGAGGCGGTCGGCGACCTCGATCGCCACGCCGACGTCGTGGGTGACGAAGATCACAGACATGCCGAATTCGCGCTGCAGCTCGCGCAGCAGCAGCAGGATCTGGATCTGCACCGTTGCGTCGAGCGAGGTGGTGGGCTCGTCCGCGAGCAGCAGTTTCGGCTTGCACGCCAGCGCGAGGGCGATCATCGCGCGCTGGCGCATGCCGCCCGACATCTCGTGCGGATAGGCGTCGAGCCGCCGCCTCGCGGAAGGGATCTGCACGCGCTCGAGCATCTCGAGCGCGCGGGCGCGCGCTGCGCGCTCGTCCATGCGCAGGTGGCGCCGCACGGTTTCCGCAATCTGCTGGCCGATCGTGAACACCGGATCGAAGGCGAGCATCGGCTCCTGGAAGATCATCGACACCGTGCCGCCGCGATAGTCCTCCAGTTCGGCGCCGCGCAGCGCGAGCACGTCCCGGCCGGCGATGCGGATGGCGCCGGACACGCTCGAGCGGTGCGCGGGAAGAATCCTGAGCATCGCGCGCAAGGTCACGCTCTTGCCCGAGCCCGATTCGCCGAGCACGCCCAATACTTCGCCGGGCGCCAGCTCAAACGAGATCCCGTTCACGGCGTGGATGGTCTGACCGGCGCGCGAAAAACGCACGCTCAGCTCGCGAATCGAGACCAGCGGTTCGGTCATGCCGCTCTCGCGGGGGCGCTCGAATGACCGGAGCCCGGCTGCGTTATCAGGCAGGCGACGCGATGTCCCGCGCCGGCGGTGGTGAGCGCGATGTCGCCGCGTCCGCAAACGTCCTCGGCGTGCGCGCAACGTCCCTTGAACCGGCAACCCGGCGGTGGGTCGATCGGATTCGGCGGATCGCCGATCAACGGCGGCTGTTCGGTGCGGCGGTCCGGATCCATCGACGGCATCGCCGAGAACAGCGCCCGTGTGTACGGATGACGCGTGCCGGTGAAAACCGACTCCGCCAGGCCCATCTCGGCGATCTTGCCGAGATACATCACCATCACGCGGTCGCTCATGTAGCGCACCACGTTGAGGTCGTGCGATATGAAGATGTAAGTGAGCTTGAACTCCGCTTTCAGGTCGAGAAGCAGATTGAGCACCTGCGCCTCGATCGACTTGTCGAGCGCGGAGACCGCTTCATCGAGGATCACGATCCTGGGTTGCAGCGCGAGCGCGCGGGCGATGTTCACGCGCTGGCGCTGCCCGCCGGACAATTCGTGCGGATAACGGTTGGCGAAGCGCGCGGGTTCGAGGCCCACGCGCGCGAGCAGGCTGCGCGCGCGTTCGTGCGCCTGCGAGCGGGGCAGGCCGTGCACCACCGGGCCGAACGCAATCGAGTCCTCGGTGGTGAGGCGCGGATTGAGCGAGGCGAAGGAGTCCTGGAACACCATCTGCATTTTGCTGCGCGCTTCCGTCAGCGGCATCTGGGTGCCGATCGCACGGCCTTCGAGCTGGATCAGGCCCTCGTCCGGCTCGATCAGGCGCACCAGCAGCCGCGCGGTGGTGGATTTGCCGCAGCCGGATTCGCCCACTACGCCGAGCGTCTCGCCCTCCGCCAGATCGAACGAGATGTCGTCGACCGCCTGCACCGTGCCGCCGCCGCGGCCCAACAGGTCTTTCTTGAGGGGAAAATGCTTGCGTAACCCATCGACGGTGAGCAGGGTCATCGCGTTACGTCCATCGCCGCCCTCACGCCGTCCGACATGAGGTTGAAGCAGAACGAAACCAGGAAAATCATCAATCCGGGCAGCGCGGCGACCCACGGGTTCTGGAAGATCGCGGTGCGCAGCGTATTCAGCATCAGTCCCCATTCCGGCAGCGGCGGCTTGGTGCCCAGGCCGAGAAACGACAGCCCCGCGGCGAGGATCATGCAAACCGACAACAGGCTGGTTGCATAGACGAACACCGGCCCCATGACGTTGCCGAGGATGTGCACGCGGATGATGGTGAAGCTGCCGGCGCCACTGGCGCGCGCCGCCTCCACGTAGTCGAGCGAACGCACCTGCGTGGTGACCGATTCCGCGACGCGGGCGATCGGCGGGATGAACACGATGGTAAGCGAGAGGATGGCATTGAGGATGCCCGCGCCGAGCGCGCCCGAGATCGCCACGGCGAGCAGCACCGACGGAAAAGCATAGAACACGTCGATGGTGCGCATGATTGCGGTATTGGTGCGTCCGCCCATGAAGCCGGCGGTGATGCCGAGCAGCGAGCCGATGGCCAGCGCGCACAGCACCGGCACGATCCCCATGACCAGCGACAGGCGCGCGCCGAAAATCAGCCGCGACAGCATGTCGCGGCCGAGTTCGTCGCTGCCGAGCGGATATCCTTGCGTGCCGATGGGCTGCAGGCGCTTGAAGATGCTCGACTTGAGCGGATCTTCGGGCGCGATCCATGGCGCGAACACCGCCATCAGAATCAAGCCGAGGATGACGAGCGCGCAGGCCACGGTGACCTTGTCGCGCAGCAGGCGCGAGGTCACCGCGCGCCAATAGCCCTGCGCCGGGGCGGCAGGTGCGGACTGGATATCCGCGGCGATGGCGCTCACGTGCGCCTGATCCGCGGGTCGAGCAGCGTCTGCACCACGTCGACCAGCAGGTTGAGGAAGACGAAAAACAGCGCCAGGAACAGGATGGTTCCCTGCAACAGCGGCAGATCGCGCTGGAAGATCGCGACCGACAGCAGGAAACCGGTTCCCGGCCATGTGAACACGGTCTCGACCAGGATCGATCCCCCGAGCAGGTAGCCCAGCTGGATGCCCATCACCGCGAGCGCGGTGGGCGCGGCATTTTTCACCACGTGCCAGAACACGCCGGCGTCCGACAATCCTTTGGCGATCAGTGCCGAGACGAACTCGCGCGACAGGATGTCGGCGACCAGCGCCCGCACCGTGCGCGTGATGATCGCCGTCGGAATCACCGAAAGCGTGATCGCCGGCAGAATCACGAACCTGATGTGCTCCCAATCCCAGGCCCAGTCGCCCGAGCCGGTGGAGCCCA
>JAYWDM010000484.1:0-3792 GCA_043779885.1 Betaproteobacteria bacterium
AGTCCAAGTGCGGCGCTTTGTTCCACGGTCCCTTCCCCTGCGACTGCGGGGGAAGGACAGGATGGGGGCAAGAATGCGCGGGGAGAGTTCGCGAGCATCTTAAGTAAGTGCCATTCTGGCCTGTCCCCTATTGTCCTGTTGTCTAACCGATTCGCGCAGTTGAACCGAACGCCCCGTCAGTTCGCCGTGGCGGGGCCTTTTTCCTGTGCCGCGCGCGTGTGCCACCGCACATCCCGGCTTGCGTATCTGCGTTACAAAGATACATCGCGGATGCAATTGCAAAACTGCGCTATTCCACCCGCGTGACTGCAACCGGGTCTTGATCCGGTTTCATCGTAATCCGCCGCAACCATTACATGTTTTTTTTGCGTCAATTTTGTCCAGGAGGACATATGAAAATACTTGCCGTATTTCTCATCGTCGTCAGCAGTCTGTTGACCGGGTGTGTGATTGCCGAACCGGAGTATCGTGGCGCAAGTCACAGCGAGCGCGACCGCCAGCAGCACCAACGCAGCAATCGGGACGGCCCTCGCGGTGACCTCGACCGCGATGGCATTCCCAATCGCGCGGACCGCGACCGCGACGGCGACGGCGTTCGAAATAGTCAGGACCGGCGCCCGGATGACCCGCGCCGCTACTGATAGTTAATTTCAGGAACGCACACCCTATCGGGCGGCGGACTGTTCATGGCATTTGCAGATTTTTGCGGTGATGCCAGAAGCGGCTCATCAGCGGCTTGACGCTGGTGCCGTGCACGAGAATCGACAGCGCTACTTCAATCAGCATCAGGTGGATAAGCTCCAGCGCCAGCTTTTCGGGCAGGCCGTGCTGGATGGCGTACATCAGGTAATAGAGTGAACCGATGCCGCGCACGCCGAACCAGCCCACCATGCCGCGTATCGGCCACGAAGTGCGGGTACCCAGCAGGCCCGCGAGGACGCTGACCGGGCGCGCCACCATGAACAGGAACGCTGCAAGTCCCACCGCCCGCCAGCTCCATGAATCAAAAAACAGCGTGCCGCCGAGCAGCAGGATGAGTATCAGTTCCGAGACCCGCTCCAGGTGTTCCTTGAATTGCAGCGATCGTTCGCTGACGGTCGGCGGCGGCGCGTTTTCAGGGCTTGCGTTTGAAATCCCCGGTTCGATGCGGACAGTTTGCGGCGGATCTGCGGTAACCCGGCCGGCGCCGGCGAGCTTGACTTCGGTCTGGCGCAGCGCGACGGCGGCAAAAAATACCGCGAGAAATCCCCACGCACCGCTGAGCACGCTCAGGCCGTAGACCACGCCGATCAGCCCGAGTCCGAGGAAGTCGTCCATGAGCTTGTGCGCGGGTGGCTCGCCGCGCAGCTTCCATCCCACGCGGGCCAGTGCGGTGCCGGCAATTACGCCAATGGCGATTCCCGCGACGGTGGCCCACAGCACGTCGACCAGCGCCCAGCGCAGGCCGAATTCACCGAGTTCATGCAGCCCGAGCAGACCCATCCCCAGCACTACGAATGGAAAAGCGCTGCCGTCGTTCATGCCCGCTTCGCAGGTCAGGGTGAAGCGGAGCTGGTCGCGGTCGCCGGGATGACGGATCTGCACATCGGTCGCCAGCACCGGATCGGTGGGCGCCAGGATCGCGCCCAGCAGAACGCCGGCGCCCAGTGGCAGACCGAGCAGATAGTAAGCGAAGGCAGCGACCATCCCGACGCTGACGGCCATCGATACCGATGCCAGCAGCAGCGGTGTGCGCCAGCGGGCAAAGCTTACCGGCACGGGCATTTTGACGCCGGCCGAAAACAGTGAAATCAGCACCGCCACTTCGGTCAGCACTTCCAGCAGCGCCGACTGCTTGAGCGGATTGAAGTGAAATACGTTGAGCACCGTCGGTCCGACCAGGAGTCCCACCAGCAGATAGATGATGGCGGGCGTCACCGGCAGGCGCGTGAGCAGCGACGACGTAAGGCCCCTGGCGAGCAACAGGCCGCCCACGAGCAGGAACCATTCTGCGTTGTTCATGGTTTTGTCAGCTGCGCGCGCCGTTTACCCTGACCTCGACCGCATGCTCCACGCCATCGTCAACCAGGGGAATCACCGCGTCCCGCTGCACGACGCCGTCAACCGTTACGCGGGCCTGGACGTCCGCGGCGTGCGCTTGCACAACGATGATGTGATAGAGCGTTTCACCGTAGCGGTAGTGCAGCGTGAACGTCTCCCAACCGGCCGGCAGGCATGGCGCGAAGCGCAGTTTGTCGACTTCGAGTTGCAATCCCAGCAGGGACTCCATGATCAGCCGGTACATCCATCCGGCCGAACCGGTGTACCAGGTCCAGCCGCCGCGGCCGGTATGGGGGAAAACCGCATAGACGTCGGCCGCGACCACGTAAGGTTCCACTTTGTAGATGGCGATCTTCGCCGCCGAATTTGCGTGCTTTATCGGGTTGATCATGTCGAAGAGTTCCCATGCGCGCCGGCTGTCGCCGAGTGCTGCGAACGCCATCACCGTCCAGATCGCCCCGTGCGTGTATTGCCCGCCGTTTTCGCGCACGCCCGGCAGGTAGCCCTTGATATAGCCCGGGTTCAAAGCCGACTTGTCGAACGGCGGATCGAGCAACTGGATCAGCGCGTCGCCGCGCTTCACCAGGCGCCGGTCCACCGCCGCCATCGCCGTGCGCGCGCGATGCGGATCTCCCGCTCCGGACAGTACGGCCCAGCTTTGTGCAATTGCATCGATCTGGCATTCCGCATTGCCCGCCGATCCGAGCGGCGTGCCGTCGTCGAAGTAGGCGCGGCGGTACCATTCGCCATCCCAGCCGCTGCGCTCGATGTTCTGGCGCAATTGGGCGGCCTCGCGCTGACAGCGCTCGGCGAACGCCGTGTCGCCTTTCATGCGTGCAACCGCGGTGAAGCGCATGAGCACCTCGTACAGGAAGAAGGCGAGCCACACGCTTTCGCCTTTGCCGTGCGCGCCCACGAGGTTCATGCCGTCGTTCCAGTCACCGGAGCCGATGAGCGGCAGGCCGCGCGCGCCGAACGCGAGGCCTCTCACGACAGCGCGCACGCCGTGCTGATACAAACTGGCTGACTCTTCCGAGTGGCCGGGCAGGTCGTAATACGAATCCTCTTCGGGGTTCACCGCGCGGCCGTCAAGAAAGCGTACGGGTTCATCGAGCACCCCGGTGTCGCCGGTGCTCGAAACATAGCGGCACATCGCCAGCGGCAGCCACAGGTAGTCGTCCGAACAGTGCGTGCGCACGCCGCGATCCGACGTGGGATGCCACCAGTGCTGGACATCGCCTTCGCGGAACTGACGCGCCGCGCAGCGCAGCAGGTGCTCGCGCACGAGGCCGGGCTCGGCATGAACGAGCGCCATCACGTCCTGCAACTGGTCGCGAAAACCGAATGCGCCGCCCGATTGATAGTGCCCGCTGCGCGCCCACAGGCGGCATGCCAGCGTTTGATATACCAGCCAGCCGTTGGCCAGCACATTGAGCGACTCGTCCGGTGTTTCCACCCGCACGGCGCCCAGCGTCCGCTCCCAGTATTGGCGTACTTTTTCAAGTGCGCGGCGCGCCGCCGCCGTGCCGCGTGAATTCTGCACGAGTCTGCGTGCATCGCCGGCATTGATCCCGGCGCCGAGGCGGAAGACGAATTCGCGCTCCTGCCCGTCCGCGAGCTCACATTTGATCTGGATTGCCGCGCATGGATCCATCGCCGCGCCGGCCTTGTTGGACAACCGCGAGCGCGCCATCGCGGCCGGATTGCCGGGCGTGCCGTTGCGCCCGATGAACTCCGCGCGGTCGCCGGTGT
>JAYWDM010000485.1:0-3776 GCA_043779885.1 Betaproteobacteria bacterium
CGGTCCCTTCCCCTGCGACAGCGGGGGAAGGACAGGATGGGGGCAAGAATGCTCGGGCAGAAGTCACGCGCAACCCTTAAGTAAGTGCCATTCGGGTCAGTGTAACTTTTCCGCTGGGCAACAGTCGACAGGTGGGAGTGGAATCCAAAAGTTACACTGACCCTATTTTTTCTGCGGACGCTGTCATTGCGATGAGCCAAAGGCGACGAAGCAATCTCGTAACTCGTTGATTGCGCAAAATACGAGATTGCCACGCTGCACTCGCAATGACAGCATGATGTGTTTTACGACAAACTGCTAAGTCAGCGCGGCGCACGCCCTTGCGATACGCGCGCACGCTTCGCCAAGCACCTCGATGGACGAGGCGATCGAAATTCGCAGGTACGGCGACAGCCCATACGCCGCGCCGTCCATCACCGCAACGCCTTCGGCAGACAAGAGGTAGTGCGCAAAGTCTTTGTCGGTGGCGATGATCTGGCCTTGCGGCGTGCGCCTGCCGATCACGCCCGCGCAGGACGGGAACAGGTAGAACGCGCCCTGCGGCACGTGCACCGAAATTCCGGGAATGCGATTCAACGCCTCCACCACGAAATCGCGCCGCTGCTGAAACAGGTGCGAGCGTTCGGCGACCAGTGCCTGCGGACCTTCGAGCGCGGCGATGGCGGCGGCCTGCCCGATCGAGGAGGCTCCGTGCGTGACTTGCGACTGCACCTTGGTCATCGCGCTGATCAGGTGTTTCGGCCCGCCGCCGTAGCCGATGCGCCAGCCCGTCATCGCGTAGGACTTCGACACGCCGTTGACGGTGAGCGTGCGCGCGTGCATTTCGGGCACGACCTGCGCCAGCGTCACCGGCTTCGCGCCATCGAACAGGATATGTTCGTAGATGTCGTCGGTCAGCACCCACACGCGCGGGTGGGGCGCGAGCACTGCCGCGAATGCTTTCAGCTCATCGCGCGAATACACGGCGCCTGTGGGATTACCCGGCGAATTGAGTATCAGCCACCGCGTGCGCGGGGTGATCGCCGCGGCGAGATCCTCGGGGCGCATCCTGAAGCCGTTGTCCCGCGCGCACGCAACGAACACGGGAACGCCCTCCGCCAGACGCGTGATTTCGTTGTACGAGATGTAATAGGGCAGCGGTACCAGCACTTCGTCGCCGGGCTCCAACGTCGCCATCATCGCATTGAAGATGACCTGCTTTGCGCCCGAGCCCACGAGGATTTCATCAGGCGCGTAGGTGAGTCCGTTTTCGCGCTGGAACTTGCCAGCCACTGCGCGCTTGAGCGCCGGCGAGCCGCTGATATTGGTGTACTTGGTCTCTTCGCGGCGCATCGCTTCGATGGCAGCCGCTTTGACATGCTCGGGCGTGGGGAAATCGGGCTCGCCGGTGGTGAGCGTCAGAATATCGCGCCCGGCCGCGGCGAGGTCGCGCGCGATCTGCGAGGCGCGCGCGCTGGCGGACTCCTCAAAACGGGACATGCGTGATGCGATGCCGGCCATGTTGATTTTCCGCGCAGGAATGAAGTTGAAATTACGTTACTCCGGCTGGATGCCGGCGTCTTAGGGAAACTCTGAACAAGTTTAAATTCGTCACACCGGCGCACGCCGGTGTCCAGGCGATTGAATGCACTGGATTCCGGCGTGCGCCGGAATGACGGACTTAATCAGACATTCCTTCGGTATTGCGCCCCCAGTGCTTGATCGTGGCGTCGATGAACGCCCTGAGCGCTTCCGAATGGTTTGGTTTCGACCGCGACTTCAGCCGACGACCGTCATCGCAAAATCACTCTTGCTCGCCGAGCAGTCGGGGCAGGTCCAGGTGTCGGGGACATCTTCCCAGCGCGTTCCCGCGGCGACGCCTTCTTCCGGCATGCCCTTCGCTTCGTCATAGGTGAACGCGCACAGCGCACATTGCCAGACCCGATGCTGCGGCGATTTCGCGATCACGGCATCGTTGGCGGCGACCGCGTCGCGACGCGGGTAATTGAGCACTATCGCGTCAAGCCCTTCCGCACCCGCGACGATCTGCCACGCGCCTTCATGCGGTTTCACGAAAGCGACGGCGAGCCCTTTGTATTCGCGGCCCTGGTACGCGAGGCTGCCCTTGGTGACGATGATGTGCTGACCGCCGCTTTGCGATGGGTCTGGTGCGGTCGTCGCGGCATTTGGCGCCATGCTCAACGAATATGCGGCAAGGCCGTGATCGTCCCTGATCTGTGAAAACGGGCGTACGCTTGCGTCTGAATTACGCGCGAAATCGGGCGCTTCGGTGACCTGCCATGGCTTGCGCTGCGCAATGCCGATGAGCTTTTCGCGCGCGTCGGGCAGATATTGCGCGCCCGGGTCTTTGCGCGCGCGCAGCGTAAGAAAGCCCAGTCCGTCCGCGCCGAAATTGATCGGGCCATACGGCGTATAAGCGCGCGAGAAATGCACTGCATGCACGGAAAGCTTGTGCTTGCCGAGCACGCCGCCGCCGCTGACGACAACCTGGAACTGGTCGTTCTCGTGAAAGTGCGGGCGAATGACGCGTTCATGATTGCCTTCGACCAGAAAGCCCATCGGCTCTTCTGTCACATCCGCGCCTTCAGGATGCGTCAGGAAGTTGGTGCGCCAGCCCTGCCCGACCGGCAGGTTGCGTTTGATGCGATTGGCTTTTACGTCATCGTACGCGGCGATTTGCGGCATCTTGGTCTCCCGATGATCCAGCGATGGCCGATTTTACTATGAATCGGGCGCGGTGACGACGCCGCGCCGGCGGAAGAGTAGCGGTCGCGTTGCCTATTGCGCCTTGATCCCCGCATCGCGGATGAGTTTGCTCCACTTCGCAAGATCCGCGCGCACGAGGTCGCCGAATTGCGCCGGCGTTGAGCCCTCGGGCTCGATGCCGGCATTCTGCAGGCTTGTGCGCACGTCCGCCTGGCCCGACACCTTCTGGATCGCCTGATTGACGCGGTTGACGATCGCCGCGGGCGTCCTGGCCGGCGCCCACACGCCGTACCACGTCGTGCATATGTAATTTTTGAGACCGGATTCGGCGATGGTCGGCACATCCGGCGGCGCGGTCGAGCGCTGGGCGCTCGTCACACCGAACGCGCTCAGCACGACAAGACACTTAAATATTTTTTCGCACCGGCAGCATGCTGTCTCTCCTCATTTTTAATTGAAAATTGCATAAGTGACCGACAAGTTCCACCCGCAGAATATTTCCCTCTCCCTCGGGGAGAGCGAAGCGAGGGGTCGGGGCAGGGGTGAGGGCGCGCTTGTCAGTTGTTTATCAAGTCTTCAGTAATTGCCGTTTGGCGTGGCGGCAACGGTTGATATTGCGGATAATATCGCTCCTCGTACGTTCCTGTGCGATTCGATGATCAGCGGACCAATCCCATGAGCGGAACCAGACTGCAGAGCAAGATTGCGATGATCACCGGCGCTGGCGCCGGTATCGGGCGCGCCGCGGCATTGCGCTTCGCGGCCGAAGGCGCCCATGTCATTGCGGCCGACATCAAGTCTGACAAGGCGCAGGAGACCGCTGCGCTCACCTTCCCCTTCAAGGGGAAGGGTGGGATGGGGATGGGTACGTCTGACCGCGTAGCGCCGCGCTCACCTTCCCCTTCAAGGGGAAGGGTGGGATGGGGATGGGTTTAATTGAGTGCGAGTATGAACCCATCCCCACCTCGGTCCTCCCCTTGAAGGGGAGGATGAGAAATGCGCTACGCGCAATAACGTGGCCCACCTCGGTCCTCCCCTTGAAGGGGAGGATGAGAGTCAGTTATCGGAGA
>JAYWDM010000486.1:0-3773 GCA_043779885.1 Betaproteobacteria bacterium
CTCGACGCGGTGAATCGCGAAGTGCTCGCCGTGCGCAATCACGCCGGCCTGGTGGACGTTTCAACGCTGGGCAAGATCGATATCAAGGGCCGCGACGCCGCCGAACTGCTCGAGCGCGTCTACATCAATCACTGGAAAAATCTCGCCATCGGCAAAGTACGCTACGGCGTTATGCTGCGCGAAGACGGCATGTTGTTCGACGACGGCACCACCGCACGCATCGGCGAACACCATTACGTGATGACTACCACCACCGCCAACGCGATCAAGGTCATGTCGACACTTGAATACCTGCTGCAAGTCGAATGGCGCGAACTCGACGTGTATCTGACTTCGGTCACCGAGCAATGGGCGGCAATGGCGCTGGCGGGCCCCGCTGCGCGGCGCGTGCTGCAGGCGGTTGCGCCGGAACACGACTGGAGCAACGCCGCACTGCCGTACATGGGCTCTTGCGCGACAACGATCGCCGGCATCCCGGCGCGTGTGTTCCGCATCAGCTTCTCGGGCGAACTCGCGTACGAGATCAACGTGCCCGCCGATTACGGCCGCGCGTTTTGGGAACGGCTCATCGCCGCCGGCGCGCCACTTGGCATCACGCCGTACGGCACCGAAGCGATGGGCGTGCTGCGCATCGAAAAAGGCCACGTCGCCGGCATGGAACTCGACGGCCGCACTACGCCCGGCGACCTGGGCCTTGGACAACTCGTCAGTGCGCGGAAAGACTGCATCGGCAAACGCTCGCTCACGCGCGCGGCGCTGGCGGCCACAGACCGCAGGCAGCTCGTCGGCTTGCTGCCGCTCGACGGCAAGACCCCGGTGCCGCGCGGCGCGCAGCTCGTTGCCGATGCGAACGCGCGATTGCCCAATCCGATACTCGGCCACGTGACCGCCAATTGCTACAGCCCGACCCTCGGCAAACCGATCGCGCTGGCATTGCTCGCGAACGGCCGTGCGCTGATCGGCAAAACATTCGACGCGACCTCGCCGCTCGCCGGCATTACCGTACCCGTCACGGTGACGAACCATGTGTTTTTCGATCCGGCAGGAGTGCGCGTTCGTGGCTGATATCCTCACCCGCAGCCCGGCGTCACCTGAAGCCTGCCGCTGCGGCCGGTTCGGCGCGCCGGCCGCACGCGCCGGCATTGCGTTTTGCGCGCACACCGGTCGCACGCTCATTGATTTGCGCGGCGATCCCCGGCACGCTGAGTTTCTGGCGAGCGCGCAGTCGGCGCTCGGCTGCGCGTTGCCGGTAAAGCCCAACACTGCGGTATCGGGCCCGGATTGTAACGTCCTGTGGATGGGACCCGACGCATGGCTCCTCGTCAGCGGCCGCGCCGGCAAAATCCACGAATTACTCCCGATAGAGCGCGGCTTTCTGACCGACGTGAGCCACGGCCGCGCGGTATTTCGCGTCGGCGGCCCGCGGGCGCGTGACCTGCTCGCAAAAGGTTGCAGCATTGATCTGCATCCGCGAGTTTTCAGGGCGGGCCATTGCGCGCAAACCTCGCTCGCCCACGTCGGCGTGCTGCTGCACCTCGTTGACGCCGGAGGCGAATTCGACCTTTACTGCGCGCGCAGCTACGCGCAGCACCTGTGGCACTGGCTGACCGAGGCCGCCGCGGAATACGGTTACGAGGTCATTGCCCGCAACGGCTGAGGAACCGGTGGCAACTGCCGGTGCAGTTGATGGGTTACGTTCCTTAACCCATCCTACGAACTACGGATCGTGCCGAATACGGTGCCGCGTAGGATGGGTGGAGCGCGAGCGATACCCATCGATCGAGCGGCACGCGCGATACCCATCAACCGATCGGCACGGCCCCGTTCGACCCTGCGCGCGTCAAACGCGCGGATTGTCATGCTCCCGTGCCGCGCCTGCTAAACTGGGCGCACGTAACATCGGCAAGGGGACCCGGCATGGCCGAGCAGCAAAAACCGCCGTTTCGCGGACTGTCCGAACAGGACCTCAACGCGCTGTCGCAGCATGCCGTCACGCGCGCATATGCGAAGAACACCATTATCATCCACGAGGGCGATCAGACCGACGCTCTCTACATCATTCTCTCCGGGAAGGTAAAAGTGTTTCTCGCGGACGAGGAAGGCAAGGAAATCGTCCTCGACACACAAGGCCCCGGCGAGTACTTCGGCGAAATGGTGCTCGACGAGGGCCCGCGTTCGGCATCGGTAATGACGCTCGAACCCAGCCGTTTTCAGCTGGTCCCAAAAGACGACGTCATCGCGTTGCTGCGCAGCCACCCGGACTTCGCCATGCATCTCGTGCGCAAGCTCATTTACCGCGGCCGCGTGCTGACCGAGCATGTCAAGAGCCTCGCGCTGCAAAACGTCTACGGCCGGTTCGTCAAGCTGCTGCACGAGCTCGCGGCGCAGGAGGACGGCAGGCTCGTGATCGCCGATAAGCCATCGCAGCAGGAAATGGCCAATCGCATCGGCGCCTCGCGCGAGATGATCAACCGCATCGTCAAGGACCTCGCAACCGGCGGCTACATCACGGTGGAAGGTACGCGCATCGTGATCCACAAGACGCTGCCGGCGGACTGGTAGCCCCGCTGCCCCGCCCCCTTCATCCTTCCCTCTCAGCCAGCGGCCGGGGGGTGTCAATAAGTCACTACTTGTGTGTGCCGGGGGTCGCCGCGCTTCCCGCGGCGTGCTGCTATAAAGAAACCAATGCCGCCCATTTCGTATTGCGGCAACTCACACGCCAGCCGCTGTATGAGATTAGAATTCACCCGGGAGGGGCAGCGCACGACGCAAGATCATGCTCGCTTGCGAGGCTCGGATTCGGGGGAGGCTCCGTATGCCGATTTCGCTGCATTCAGAAGGGAGCGCCGAATGAACACACGCCGGAAACTGCTTATCGCGCTGGGCGCGGGTGCGCTCATGGCGCCGCGCGCTCCCTTTGCCCAGCAGCCGCGGTTATACCGCGTCGGCGTACTTAGCACCGCCAGTTCCCCGAATGTCACCGCATTCACGCAGGAAATGGAGAAACTGGGCTGGATCGACGGCCGGAATATTTCGTTTGAGTCCCGCCATGCGGACGGCAACATTGACCGTCTGCCTGCATTGGCGTCTGAAATTGTCCAGCACAAGGTCGATGTCATTTTGACTTTGAGCGGAACCGTAACGCTGGCGGCGCGGCGGGTGGCCGGGACGATACCGATCGTGTTCGTTACCGTGATCGATCCGGTCAGCATGGGATTGGTAACGAGCCGGGCGCGGCCCGGCGGCAACATTACGGGCATAACGGGCGTGGGGTCGGACTTGATCGCAAGGCGCCTGCACTTGTTGCAGGAGGTTGTCCCGAAGATGACGCGCGCCGCCGTCATTACGACCGGCGAGCCGACCGACATCCTGCAACTGGCCGAGGTGCAGCGCGCCGCCGGCGCCATCGGCATCGACGTTCTTCCCGTCAGGGTCCGCAGCGGCCGCGACTTGCCGCAGGCGCTGGCGATGCTGCGCCGATGGCACGCCAACTCGATTTACGTGCTGGACGCGAGCATAAACTTTCATAATCGCGAAATGCTCGCCAGGTTCGCGGAGGAGAATAAAGTACCCATGATCGCCGGGTCGATACCGTTTGCGCAGGCCGGCGGATTGATCAGTTACGGTTCCAACTATGAGGATTTGTCGCGGCGCGCCGCAACTCTGGTAGACAAAATTCTCAGGGGCGCCAGGCCGAGCGATCTTCCCGTCGAGCAACCTGCCAGCGTTGAACTCGTCATCAACGCGAAGACCGCGCGGGCGCTGGGCCTCGC
>JAYWDM010000487.1:0-10539 GCA_043779885.1 Betaproteobacteria bacterium
CGCCAATTTCGAGCATTCGACACTGCCCGCGCGCGGCATCGGCACGGTTATCGTGAATGGCGCCATCGTGTGGCGCGACGGCAAGCCGACCGGCGCGCGTCCGGGGCGTGTGCTACTGCGGGAAGCGTCGCGGCGCTAGAACCTATCTCAAAAATGGTGGACGAATTCTTTTCCCTCATCCCAGCCCCTTCTCCCGGAGGGAGAAGGGGTCTCCTCGCCCCTCGGGAGAGGACGGAAGGTGAGGGAAGCTTGGGTGAACTTCGATAAAGTTCGATTTTGAAATAGGTTCTAGAAATAATGCTGGGCAAACCACCATGCGAGGGCCGCGACGAAAGCGGAGCATGGGATGGTGAAAATCCACGCCCATACTATATTGCCGGCGACCCCCCAGCGCACCGCCGACAGCTTCTGCACCGAACCGACGCCGACGATCGCGCCGGTGATGGTATGGGTGGTCGATACCGGTATGCCGAGTCCGGTCGCGAGAAACAGCGTGATGGCGCCGCCGGTTTCGGCGCAAAAACCGCTGACCGGCTTTAACCGCGTGATTTTCTGGCCCATGGTCTTGACGATGCGCCAGCCGCCGAACAGCGTGCCGAGCGCAATCGTGCCGTAACAGGCGAATACCACCCATAACGGGAGCGGATCCTTGTCGCCTATGGTGCCGGCCGTGATGAGCAGCATCCAGATGATGCCCATGGTCTTCTGCGCGTCGTTGCCGCCGTGACCGACGCTGTAGAGCGCGGCCGATACCAGCTGCAGCCGGCGGAACCAGCGGTCGACCCGGCGCGGTGTTGCGCGCACCCACAACCACGACACCGCGAGCATCAGCGCGACGCCGAGCACAAAACCGAGCGCCGGCGACAGCACGATCGCGGCCGCGGTCTTGAGCAAACCGCTGGCAGTCAGCGTATGCACGCCGCCCTTGGCGACCGCAGCTCCCGCGAGGCCGCCGATCAGCGCGTGCGACGAACTCGACGGGATGCCGTAGTACCAGGTGATGATGTTCCAGGTGATCGCGCCGATCAGCGCGCCGAAGATCACGTAATGGTCGACGATATCGGGGTCGATGATGCCCTTGCCGATGGTTGCCGCGACCGCGACGCCGAAGATCAGGAACGCGACGAAGTTGAAAAACGCGGCCCACGCCACCGCCCATTGCGGTCGCAGCACGCGGGTCGACACGATGGTCGCGATCGCATTGGCGGCGTCGTGAAAGCCGTTCATGAAGTCGAACGCGAGCGCGATGAGCACCAGCAGCACCAGCACCTCGATGCTCATGCGCCCTGCCCCGCAGCCCCTGCCACCGTGCGCGGCGCACTCATGAATTCTCGATGACGATGCCCTGAATGATGTTGGCGACGTCCTCGCAGCGGTCGGTCACGGTCTCGAGGTGCTCGTAGACCGAGCGCAGCTTGATCAGCTCGCGCACGTCCGGCTCGTCGCGGAACAGGCGCGCGATGGCCCCGCGCATGACGTGGTCGGCCTCCGACTCGAGCCGGTCGATGTCGGTGCAGATCACCATGATCTCCGCGGCATTGTCCATGCTGGAGAGCAGTGCGACTGCGGACTTCACTTTCTCGCAGCAGACCACGCAGATGTCGGCGAGCTTCTTCGCCTCGGGCGTGGGGTCGCGCACGTTGTAGAGGAACATGAGCTGCGCCGAATCCTCGATAAGATCCAGGATGTCGTCCATTTTGCTGATCAGCTGGTGGATGTCTTCGCGGTCGATCGGGGTGATGAAAGTCTTGTGCACCAGCTCGATGGTGGTCCGCGTTATTTTGTCGGCGCGTTTCTCGATCGACTCGATGGTGTAGGTCCGGCGCTCGAGATCGTCGTGATTGGTCATCAGCGCAGCGAGTTCCCGGCTGCCCAGCACGATCTGCTCCGCGTGCTCGTTGAATAAATCAAAGAACCGCCCCTGGCGCGGCATCAGGCGTCCAAACATCCTGTCCTCCCGTTGGGCGGCGCAGCGTGCCGCCGTCAGTTCAAACCGCTAGTTTAGCCGGTTTGGTGCGCGACAGTGGCGGTTTGCCGCACGGTATACTCGCGTTCTTTCGGTCCGCGGTATCTCCCGGAGTCAGCGCGCCACGCGTGAACACCAACATCCGACATCGCCGCGGGTTCGATGCGTTTCTCGCCTGGTACTTCGTGTCCATCTGGGGTTCAGGCTTTATCGCCTCCAAGATCGGCATGCAGTACGCGGCGCCGTTCACTTTCCTGACGGTACGATTCGTGTTCGGCATTGCATGCATGGTGCCGATCGTGCTGATCGCGCGCCCCGCATGGCCGGCAACGCGCGCGGATTTCGGGCACGTGGTGGTCGCTGGACTGCTGATGCACGCCGTACATCTGGGTGCGAGCCACTACACGCAATACCTCGGCGTCTCCGCGGGCATCACCGCAGTGCTGCTGACGGTACAGCCGCTGCTCACCGCATTTATCGCGTCGCGCTGGATGGGCGAGCGGCTGAGCCGGCGCCAATGGCTCGGCATCGCCACCGGGTTTGCCGGAGTGGTACTGGTGGTGTGGCAAAAAATCGATATCCGCGAGATGACGGCCGGCAGCCTCTTCGCGGTGATCGTGGCGCTGCTCGCGGTAACCGCCGGCACGCTGTATCAACGCGTGTTCTGTCCGCGGGTGGACCTGCGCGCTTCCACGCTGGTGCAGTTCGTCGTGTCGGTGGCGACGCTGGCGCCGCTGGCATGGCTCATCGAAGGATTCAGGATCGTCTGGACCTGGCAACTCGTCAGCGCCATCCTGTACCTCGTCATCGGTTCTTCGATCCTTGCCTTCAGCGCACTGCATACGCTGATGCGCCACGGCGAAGCCACGCGCGTCACCAGTCTCTTCTACCTGCCGCCGGTGTTCGCGGTGGCGCTCGAATTCGCGCTGTTCGATGTCGTGCCGTCGCTGGCATCCGCGCTCGGCATCGCTATTACCTGCGCGGGAGTTGCGCTGGTGGCGTGGCAACGGCGCCCGTGGACGCCGGCGCCGGAATAGCCGGGCAGCGTTGCTGACGCCGTGATGGCTTTATGCGTCAGGACCTGGTCTGCGTAACGCTTGCCAGCGTCTCGATCTCCTCGATCAGCGCACGGCGCACCGTTACGCCCTCGGTGCCGCTGCGCGCCCGCATCGCAAGCCGGCGGTCGCCGGGCAGCCGGAGCGCTGCAGACCGCCTGAGGTAATCAACCAGCGCATCCATGCGCCCGTCTGGCGCGCCCGCACCGAGGCGCTGCGGGTCGAGCGCGATGATCGTCTGTCCCGTCGCCAGTGGGCCGCCGTCGCCCTGATCGGCCGCCAGTGCCTCGAAGCCGAAGCGTCCACCGGACGCGATGACTGCGAAGAGCTCCACCATCAGCGCGATCGACGAGCCCTTGGGACCATTGCCGAATGGAAGCATGGTCCCTTCGAGCGCGCGTTGGGCGTCCTGTGTCGGCTGACCCTCTGCGTCCTGCGCCCAATCAGCCGGAATCGGACGGCCTTCGCGCGCCGCCAGCATAAGCTCGCCACGGGCAGCGGCGCTGGTGGCAAGATCGCAGACCAGCGGCGGGCCGTTGCGGCGCGGACAAGCAAAGGCGAGAGGATTGGTACCGAGCTGGCGTTCGCGGCTGCCGAAGACCGACATGACCGGCCGCGCCGCCACGAACGCCATCGCGATGAGGCCCGCGGCGGCGAGCGGCTCGACGTCGTACCAGAGCGCACCCAGATGATGCGAATTGCGCACAAGGAGGGTCGCGATACCGAAACTGCGGGCGCGTTCGATCAGTGGCGCCACGCCACGCCGCACGGGCAGCGTGCTGTAACCGCCGTCGCCATCGATCAGCACGGCCGCCGGCGCGGTCTGCTCGAATGTGGGGTTCGCGCGCGGATTGATGCGGCCGCTGCGCACCGCCCCGACGTAGCCGATGAGTCGCAGCAGCCCGTGTGAAGGGCAGCCGTCGGCTTCCGCCGCGACGACGAGTTCGCCGATTGCCGCCACGTGGTCGGCGGAGAAACCGTGCGCTGCGAGCACGCGGTGCGCCAGTGCCCGCACGTCGTCGAGGCTTAGCCTGGCCATTGCGCCCGCCGCGAAGGACGTCATCGCTACGCCACCGGCCCGTGTTCGCGCACAGGCGTGTCGTCGATGATGCGCTGGTAGGAAAAGCGCGCAAGGTCGATGGTGCGAAACCCGCCGTCGACGATCAGCTCCTGCATGGCGCGGCCGATGGCGGGCGCCTGCTGCAGCCCGTGCCCGGAGAAGCCGAGGGCGACGTGGAAGTTGGCGAGGCCGCCCGTCCACGCACCGAGAATGACGTTGTTGTCGAACGTGTTCTGGTCGTAGTGTCCGACCCATGCCGAGGCGACCTTCAGCGCCTCGAACGCCGGCACGCGCCGCGCGAGCTCGGGCCACAGGTCGGTGTCGAACAGCGCGTGTTCCACCTCCCAGTTGAAGCCCGGTTTCTCGTCGTATTTCGTCTTGCCGCACATGTAGCCGTCGCCCTCGGGGCGAAAGCCGATGTCGCGGCTGATGTGACGGATGTTGGGCAGCGGCTCGAGCTTGTCGCGGATGCGGAAGAAAAACTGATGGCGCCGCAGCGGATGCACCGGGACCTTCATCCCCACCAGCGCGCACAGCCCGGGGCCCCAGCAGTTGGCCGCATTGACGAAGATACCCGGGGCCAGCGTCGCGCCGCTTGCCAGGCGCACTTCGCGAACGAGTCCGCCGCCGCACTCGAAGCCGACCACGCGGTCGGTGAGATAGCGCGCGCCCAGGCTGGCGGCCTTCTTGCGAAAGCCGTGCAGCGCGGCATGCGGATCGACAAAGCCATCGGTCGGCGACCACGCAGCCGCATCGATGTCGCCCACCGCCAGCGAGGGAAAACGGCCGCGCACGCCGTGGCGGTCGAGTAACTCGACGTGCGCGCCGTGACGCACCTGGATCCTCCAGTTGTGCACGAGCGTGTCGACGTCGCGGGCACCGCTGCCCAGGAACAGGTAGCCCTGGCGGCGAAAGTTGATGTCGGGGGCGAGGCCATCTACCGCCATCAACGCGCTGAAGTCGCTGTACACCTGTTTGCCATACTGCGACATCGCGATGTTCTCGGGCAAAGTGAACAGCTCGCGTATACCGCCGACCGAGCGCGGCGTGGCCGCGAATTCATACGTCGGGTCGGGCTCGATCACGATGACTTCGCCGGCCCGTCCGCACGCGGCGAGATAGTAGGCGATGCTGGAGCCGATGACGCCACCGCCGGCGATGACGATGTCCGCGCGCATTATTCCGGCTTGATGCCGGCGTCGCTCACGATCTTCGCGTAGACAGCAATGTCCGCCTTGAGCACGCCGGCGAGCTCCGCGGGGGTACTCGGTGCCGGTTCCAGTCCCTGCGCGGAAAGTTGCCGTGCGACGTCGGGATGCTTCAGGGCGCGCACCGTTTCCGCGTTCAGTCGCTCGATGACGGCGGCCGGCAATCCGGCCGGGCCGAACAGTCCGTACCATTGCAGTTGCTGGTAACCGGGAAATCCTGACTCCGCGACGGTCGGCAACTGTGGCGCGTATTGCGACCGCTCCGCGCTCGTCACCGCGATGGCGCGCGCACGGGCCGAGTTGACATAAGGCAGGCCCTGCGACAGGACGACGAAGGTGAAGTCGACGTGGCCGCCGAGCATGTCCGTGAGTTGCTGCGGCGAACCCTTGTACGGGACATGCACCATCTGCGTGCCGGTACGCGAGCCGAGCAGTTCGCCCGCGAGATGCGAAGCGCTGCCTATCCCTGACGACGAGTAGGCAAGCTGCCCGGGCCGCGCCTTGGCGAGGGCAACCAGTTCCTTGACATTGCGGGCGGGCACCGAAGGATGCACGAGCAAAATCGCATAGGTCGTGACCGTGCGCGCGATCGGGGCGAGATCCCGGACGGGATCGTAACCGAGCTTGCGGTAGATGCTCGGGCTCACTGCGTTGACATACGAACCCATGTACAGCGTATAGCCGTCAGGCGCTGCCTTGGCGGTCATTTCACCCGCCAGGTTGCTGGCGGCGCCCGGCCGGTTGTCGATGACGACCGGCTGGCCGAACGACTCGGCGAGTTTCATGCCGACGATCCGCGCGGTCACATCGATAGCGCCGCCGGCGGCGAAGCCCACCAGGATACGCACTGGCTTCGCCGGGAATGTCTGCGCTGTCGCGCCGGCCGCCGCGACGCAGCACGCGATGGCGATTGAACCGGACAGAAAACGCCGCACGCAAGCCTCCCCATTAATTTTTTGCGATTGTAGCAGCAGGCAGCCAACGGGCAGGAAATCCATTGCCGCCTCATTCGGTGCGCGCCGGGTGCTGTCTATCGACGCGCGGAGCGTCCCTCGGCGAGCGAGCACCAGCCGCAGCGCGCCCATCGGCGGCGCGAGAAAGGCTGGCGTTGCGATGCGCTCGCCAGGCAGAAGGCCGGGTCCCACGCGGCAATCGCGGGTAAAATTACCAATTTTCCCCGCCTCACCGGCCCGCTAATTGATAGTTTATCTCGTTGTACTGCCGACGCTCCTGCTGCACCTCGCGTTTGCAGGGTGCCGGGTCAATCTCTCGCTGTTTGCGCTGAATCTGAATGCGTCGCCGCTCACCGTCGGCGTCATCCTGTCGCTGCTCGCACTCCTGCCGATGATTTTTGCGGTGCGCGCCGGCCGCGTTATCGACCGTATCGGCGTGCGCAAGCCGATGCTGCTTGGCGCCGTCACCGTCATCATAGGCCTTGTCATCGCGATTGCTTTCCCGCAAATCGAAGCGCTGTTCGCCGTGAGCACCATCGTGGGCGCCGGCTTCATGCTGTTCCACATCGCGGTCAACCACGCCGTGGGCGTCATCGGCCGGCCCGAAGACCGCGTCAAGAATTTCAGCGTGATCGCGCTCACGTTTTCGACTTCGGGTTTTCTCGGACCGATGATCACCGGATTCGCAATCGACTGGATCGGCTACCGCGGCACGTTTCTGCTGCTCGCGGCGAGCGCGCTGGCGGCCCTCGCCGTGCTGCTTGCGAAGCCGCACGACGTTTTGCAACAGCAGCACGGCGAAGCGCACAACCGCAGGAAACGCCTCGTTGATCTGCTGCGTACGCCGACCATGCGGCGCGTCTTCATCGTCAGCGGCGCGCTATCGATGTCGTGGGATCTCTTCAGCTTTGTCGTGCCGATCCACGGGTCGCGCATCGGGCTCTCCGCGTCGCAGATCGGTTTGCTGCTGGGTGCGTTCGGCCTTGGCGTCTTCGTGGTGCGGCTCCTGCTGCCGCTCGTTGCGCACCGGCTGACCGAATGGCAGATGCTGATCGTCGCGACGATGGTCACGGGCGCGGCATTTTTCGTGTTCCCGCTGGTGCACACCGTTCCCGTCCTGATGTTGTTTTCGTTCGTGCTGGGCGCCGGTTTCGGCGGCGCCCAGCCGATGATCATGTCGCTGCTCTACACCCATGCGCCTCCGGGGCGCGGCGGCGAAGCGGTGGCCGTGCGCACGCTGCTGATCAACTTCAGCCAGGCCGGCATGCCGCTCTTGTTCGGCGCGCTGGGTGCTGCGCTCGGCATGACCCCGGTATTCTGGGCCATGGCGATTGCGCTGGCGGGCAGCGCCTGGCTCTTGCGCAAATCATGATCCCGCGGCGGGCGCTGCGGGAACCCGCGCCGGTATGCACGGTCATACGCGGCGGGTAGAATGGCCGCAAAATTCATAACGAGGGAGATTCATCCATGAAGCGCATCGTGCTGTTCCTGGTGACCAATGTCGCGGTAATGCTGGTGCTGTCAGTGGTGCTGAGCGTGCTCGGCGTCGACCGCTTCATGACCGAAAACGGTTTGAACGTCGGCATGCTGCTCATGTTCTCGCTGGTCGTCGGCTTCGGCGGCTCGCTTATTTCCCTGCTCATGTCGAAACCAATGGCCAAGTGGTCGACCGGCGCGCAGGTGATCGACGGTTCGGAAGGCTCCGAGCAACGCTGGCTCGTCGACACGGTGCGCAAGCTCGCCGATAAAGCCGGCATCGGCATGCCGGAAGTCGCGTACTACGAAGGCGAGCCCAATGCGTTCGCCACCGGCGCTTTCCGCAACTCCGCGCTGGTCGCGGTTTCGACCGGTCTGCTGCAGGCCATGAGCCGGGACGAGGTCGAAGCGGTACTCGGCCACGAAGTGTCGCACGTCGCCAACGGCGACATGGTGACGTTGACGCTGATCCAGGGTGTGGTCAACACCTTCGTCGTGTTCCTTGCGCGCATTGTGGGCTATGTGATTGACAAGGCGATATTCAAGACCGAGCGCGGCATCGGCCCCGGCTACTACGTGACGGTGATCGTATGCCAGATCCTGTTTTCCGTCCTGGCGTCGATGATCGTCGCCTGGTTCTCGCGCCAGCGCGAGTTCCGCGCCGATGCCGGCTCTGCGCAGCTCCTCGGCTCCGGCCGGGCGATGATCAACGCGCTGACGCGCCTCGGCGGACTTGAGCCCGGCGCGCTGCCCAAGTCGATCGCCACCTCCGGCATCAGCGACAAGCCGGGTTTCATGGCGCTGTTCTCGACCCATCCGCCGATGGAAGAGCGCATCGCGGCGCTGCAGGCGCGCCAATAAGGCAGCACCGCGCACCCTGTAAAAACGGCCAGTGCCGCTCACGCGGGACTGGCCGTTTCTTTACTGCTGCGCTTTGACTTCTGCGTCGGGCCCGGCAAGCCGGGCGACGGGAATTACTTCAGGTGCTTGCTGACCAGTTTGGTCATGTCAAACATCGACACCTGCTTCTTGCCGCCAAACACGACTTTAAGATTGTCGTCGGCATTGATGTTGCGGCGGTTCTTGCTGTCCTGCAGACCATGCTTCTTGATGTAGGCCCACAATTTCTTGGTGACCTCGGTGCGCGGGAAAGGACCTGCGCCGATTACCGGGCTTAACGCAGCCGATATCTGCATCGGCTTCATGAATGCCGCGCTGGGTTTACGTGCGGATTTTTTCTTCGCGGGTTTCTTTGCAGCTTTTTTCTTTGCGGCCATCGTCTGTTCTCCTTGACAGTAAAGACTGTAATATCCCCAAAAAAATTGGGTTGACGCGATTGTAATCCAAACTTTGCGCTTGTGGTGCAATCTTAGAGAGAAAATACGCCTGCCGCGCGGCCCGCAATAGTGCCGGCGGAACCCGCCCGCGCCGCACCCGTGATTTGGCTGTGCGCCCGCGCTAATCCGGCAGGTCGGCTCATGCGGACCAACGCGCCCCGGCGGGCGATCACCGCGCCGGCAAAATTGCGCGAAGCGTCAACGCTGGAGCAGCGATTGTCAATGTCGGCGGTCCGGACGCGGTGACGGTCTTGTATGGACTTCCAGAGTAGAGTGCGCCGGGCGCCGGTGGCGCCGGGCGCCGGTGGCGCCGGGCGCCACGGCAGCGCCCTCTCCAGCGCGTCCGGATCGCCGCCGCGACCAATCCGGCTGAACCGCCAGCGCGCGGATGGGAATCCTGACATCGCCCCGTCAGCGGCTGGAGCGACGGCCGGATCCAAGTGCATCGGCGGGAAACCCTGAACAAGTCCCAATTCGTCAGTCCGGGCGTCGCCGCGCAATGCTTGTAAAATACGCTGCGCATCGTTACGCGCCAACCACTGCGCCCTTAAGCATATGAAAAATCTCAGCCATCTATTCAAGAGCAACCAGGCGTGGGCCGAACGCATCCGCCGGCAGGACCCGGAGTTCTTTCAGAAGCTGTCACGCCAGCAATCGCCGGAATACCTGTGGATCGGATGTTCCGACAGCCGGGTGCCGGCAAACGAAATCGTCGGATTGCTGCCCGGCGAACTTTTCGTCCACCGCAACGTGGCCAACGTGGTGGTGCATACCGATCTGAATTGCCTGTCCGTAATCCAGTTTGCCGTGGAGGTCCTTAAAGTCCGCCACGTCATCGTGTGCGGACACTACGGTTGCAGCGGCGTCGAAGCGATACTCCGCGGCGACCGCCTCGGATTGAGCGACAACTGGCTGCGGCATGTGCAGGACGTGCGGGAGAAACACGCCAGCCGGCTGCCGGCAGCAGCGGCCGGCTTCGGCCGGCGCAGCGCCCGCCTGTGCGAGTTCAATGTCGTCGAGCAGGTGGTCAACGTCTGCCAGACGTCCGTCGTCAGGGACGCGTGGGAACTCGGCCAGGAACTCACCGTGCACGGGTGGATCTACGGGCTGCACGACGGCTTGTTAAGCGACCTGAATGCCACGGTCGCCTGCCAGGATGAAATGACGACCAGTTATGAGTCGGCGCTGGCGGCCCTGTCGCGCGCGACCGCTGCGTAGCCCCCGCGCGGACGCGCGCCGTCAACCCGGCTTGAGCGTATCGAGCCAGATGGCGAGTCCCTGCGCGTTGAGTTCGATGTCGCCCGCAAAAACGTCGAGCACCTCATCGCGTGGCAGCCGCCAGCCGTAGCGCCGCGCTTCACCCAATACGATTTCCGTCACGCCGGCCATGAGGCGCGCATGCCGCGCCGGGCCCGCAGCGCGTTCGCGCCGCGCGAGTTCCGCGTGCGCATCGACCAGGCGATGCATATCGTCGGCGAGACGCG
>JAYWDM010000488.1:0-3756 GCA_043779885.1 Betaproteobacteria bacterium
AATCGCCTCCACTCACGTGCAGGGTCTGGCCGGTGATGAAGCCACCACCCGGGCCGCACAGGAAGCGCACCACGGCGGCGATTTCTTCCGCTTCACCCTCGCGTCCCAGCGGGATCTTGCCCTTGGGGTCGACACGCGCACTGCGGTGGGCGGGCCGTGTCGTGTTGATGCGTCCGGGCGACACGCAGTTCACGCGGATGCCGTCCTCCGCGAGTTCTTTCGCGAGCGCGCGCGTGAGCCCGACGAGCCCGTTCTTCGCCGCAGTGTTGTGCGCTTTGCGGTTGCCGCCGAGCAGGACCGCGTCGCCGCCAAGGGTAACGATGTTGCCGCTGCGCTGCGCGAGCATCGACGGCAGACAGGCCTTGATGCAGTGAAACGAGCCGTCAAGCGTGATCGACATCGTGTTCCGCCAATCCTCGAAGGTCATGTCCTTGAAGAGTATCTCGCGGCGCTGCGAGGCGTTGAGGACGAGGATGTCGACTTTGCCGAAGCGCTTCATCACGCCTTCGCCCATCGCGCGTACCGCAGCGGCATCCGCGACATCGGCAATGAAAACCTCGGCGTCGCCACCCGCCGCGCAGATCTCCTTGACCACCGCTTCGGCGTCTTCGCGCGAGCGCAGCGTGTTGACCGCAACGGCTGCGCCTGCCGCGGCGAGCGCGAGCGAGATCGCGCGTCCGATATTCTTCGCACCCCCGGTAACGAGCGCGACCTGGCCGGCGAGCTCGCGGCCTGCGGCGGGTAGACCCGGTATTGCCATGCATGCCTCCTTGCGCTTCACCTGATAAGGACGATTAATTTTTTTTCGCTTGCCACCGACAACAACGCCAGCGCGCTATTATGCGCACTTTCGGCGAGCGCGATCTACTGCTGAAGACCTGATAAATAGCTGACAAGCGCGCCCTCCCTTGCGGGGCGCGCACCGGCTTGCAAGCCGGTGCCGCTCGAACGGCACGGGCCATGGCCAGCGAATTCCCGTTCTCGCCCCCTGCCCCCGAGGGAGAGGGGAATATTCTGCGCTTATTGAGCATTGCGTAAATGAGTGACAACCCATTTACGCCTGAAAATCTCCCTTCTCCCGCCGGGAGAAGGGCCGGGGATGAGGGACTGAGCGTCAGGCATTTATGTAAAGCTCAGTAGAACCTGGCAGTCACTGATGCAATTTTAATAGTATGAGTATCCGTCCAAATCAATCGTACGCGAAATGGAGACGCAAATGAGCGGAATAAAAGCGGGCATCATGGTCAGCAATCAGCAGTTCGAAGGGGCGGATATGGTGAGCGCCCTTGACGAGCAGATCGTGATGGTGCGGCTGGCCCGGGACTGCGGGTGGGACTCTTACTTTGCCGGGCAGCACTACCTGAACGAGGGCGGCAACCAGGGGCTGCAAATGGTGCCCTACCTCGCCCGTCTGGCCGCCGACGCGGGGGACATGACCCTTGGGGTGGGGCTGCTGCTGGCCCCCCTGCACAACCCCGTCTACACCGCGGAAACCATCGCCACCCTGGACGTGATTGCCCGGGGCAACATGGTTTTCGGCGTCGGGTTGGGCTACCGTACCGCCGAATTCGAAGCCTTTGGCGTGCGCAAAGGGCAGCGGGTGCAGCGTTTCGAGGAATGCCTCACCGTCGCCAAACGGCTCTGGACCGAGGACAAGGTGAGCTACGAGAGCGATACCTGCATTCTGCGGGATGCGCACCTCTCGCTTAAGTGCGTGCAGAAGCCCCACCCGCCCATCTGGTTTGCTGCCAAGCATCCCAACGCCATCCGTCGCGCCGCCCAACTGGGGGACTGCCTCTACCACAGCCCCAAGGCCACGCTGGCCACCCACAAAGAGCGGCTGATGCTGTACAAGGATGAGCTGCGCAAGGCAGGCAAACCCCTGCCGCGGGAAAACCCGTGCCGCATCGAGATCTACTGTGCGAAGGACCGCGCCTCCGCGATGGAACTGGCGGGGCCGTATATTTCGGAGAAGTACAAGGCCTACGCCCAGTGGGAGAGCGACAAGGCCATGCCGGAACACGAGCGGATCAACAAGTCCTTCGACGAACTGGTGAAGGACCGCTTCGTGATCGGCTCACCGGAGGACTGCTGGAATCAGCTCAAGCCCTACATCGAGGAACTGGGCGTGACCCACTTCGTGTTCCGCACACACTTCCTCGGCATGCCTCTCGCCAACGCCCTGGCCAGCATGCGACTGCTGTCCGCGGAGTTGCTGCCGGCCCTGCACGCCGCCAATCCCACGTCCCTGGAGAAGGTCACCGCTGCCTGATACCTTCCTACCGTTCAAGGGGGGACCGAGGTGGGCTCCGTATTTGCGCACGGCGCATTTCTCATCCTCCCCTTCAAGGGGAGGACCGAGGTGGGGATGGGTTCATATTCGCGCGCCATTGACCCACCCCCATCCTTGCCCCCCTGAAGGGGAAGGAATACGTGTTCTTGGTTCCTTGGTCGCTGAATTGATTTTTGAGATAGATGCTAATCGATCTTGATCCCGGTTTCCTTGCGGACGCGGACCCACCTTGCGTAATCCTGCTGCAGTCTGCGCGTGAAATCCTCAGCGGTGCCGGGGAAGATTTCGGCGCCGAGTCTCTCGAACGCTTCGCGCGTGCGCGGCTGCGCAATGACGGCGTCGACTGCATCACGCAGCTTCTGCACCGTTTCCCTGGGCGTTGCAGCCGGAATGGCGAGCGTGGTGTACGTCGAATAGTCATAGCCGCGCAGCCCCGATTCGTCGATCGTCGGCACGTCGGGCAGGAACTTCGAGCGCTGCGTAGCCGTCACCGCGAGCGCCCGCAGCCTGCCTGTTTTGATGAATGGTCCCGACGAACTGATCTGATCGAATACCAGATGGACCTCCCCGCTGACGATGGCGACCGCTGCGGTGCTGCCGCTCTTGTATGGCACGTGTGTGAATTTTACCCGCGCCATCGACTGAAACAGTTCACCCATCAGGTGCGTGCCGGAGCCCTGGCCCGCCGATCCCATCAAAAGCTCTCCGGGTCGCGCCCTTGCAAACGCGATGATCTCCCTGACGCTGCGCACCGGCAGCGAGGGGTGCACGACGAGCGCACTCGGCACGAGCGACAGGAGCGACGTGTACACGAAGTCGCGCATGGGCTGGTACTCGATATCGTCGTGAAACACCGGCTGGGCCACGAGCGTGCCGGACGCGCCGAGGAGCAGCGTGTAACCGTCGGGCGGCGATTTGGCGACCAGAGCGGAACCGATTCTGCCGCCCGCGCCGCCGCGGTTTTCGACGACCACGGGCTGCCCCAGAATTTCCGTGAGTCCGGGCGCCATGATCCGCGCCGTGATGTCGATGTTGCCACCGGGGGCGAACGCGACGACGATGCGTATCGGTTTGGACGGGTAGCCTTGGCCATAGGGGATTGCGGGTGCAAGCACCAGCACTCCGCCCATCGCGAGCCACCAGGGTTTTGCCATGCGGTTCTCCATGTAACGTCGATGAAAGCGCGATGGCAATGTCGATCGACCGGCTATGCCCGCTTTGAGCCCTTCGGCCGGGGATCGAAAACCAACGCATGGCGGACATTGTCCGTCAGATCGAATTGCGGCTGTTACAGTTAAATGCCTCCTTGCGTGCGATCCCTTGGAGCAAGCTATTATGCGCACATTCGGCGCGCACGATATACCCAATGAAGGTGTTATGAAATCTGCAGCAACAATCCTGCTGGCGGCCCTGCTGGGCTGTTTGCCGGCTCACCCCGTGTTCGCGGCCTACCCGGAACGGCC
>JAYWDM010000489.1:0-10507 GCA_043779885.1 Betaproteobacteria bacterium
TCACGGGGCCGGTGCCTTTGTACGGGACGTGCGTGAGATTTATGCCGGCGAGGGAGCGGAACAGCTCCGCGGCGAAGTGACCGACCGAACCGCTGCCGCTGGAACCGTAGCGAACCTCGCCGGGCCTGGACTTCGCCAGCGCGAGAAGCTCAGGCACGGACCTGGCGGGCAGGGCCGGATGCACCGCGAGGCAATCGGATTGCGTGACGGTCACGACGACGGGAACAAAATCTTTTTCCGGATCGTACGGAAGCCTGGAATGAATTGCCGGAATGAACGCAAAATTCGCGGTCGTCATCAGCAGCGTGTAACCATCCGGCGCCGACTTCGCCACCATATGCGTGCCGATCGTCGTCGCGCCGCCGCTATGGTTGTCCACGATGACGGGCTGACCCCACGCTTCGCTCACTTTCTGCGCAATCATGCGGGCAATCAGGTCGGTGCCGCCGCCGGGGGCGCTCGGCACTATGAGACGGACGGATTTTCGCGGATAGTCCGGCTGCGCGCGAATGGCCAGGGGCCACGCGGCAAAGCAGATTACCGCGCCACCAAGACCGATCAATCTGCGCAGCGGATAAATCACGTTCCCCCTCGGCCCTTCTCAATGACGCGCGACTTGCAATCCGCGCAAACCCTGTTGGCCGCAATCGATTGCCAATGCGGGCAGGCAATGGCCGCTACGCGAAGCCCGCATCAGCCGTGGATAATAATCAGGGCGTCAGACCGCCAGCCGGTAAACGCGCGCGGCGGTGTCGTGATACAGCGCCGCCTTGTCCGCTGCCGAGCAGCCCTGCGTGATCCGCTTCAGGGCGTTCCACAACACGCCATAACCGCACGATTGCTTGTCCACCGGAAAGTTGCTTTCCATCATGCAGCGGTTTGCTCCGAACGCCTCGATGCACGCCTCGACATAGGGACGCCATGCGGCAGCCAGTTCCTCCGATGAGGGCGGCATGTCGCGCAGGTGAAAGTCCCAGCCGCAATACAGCATCCCCAGCCCGCCGACCTTGACGGTGACATTGGGAAATTTGGCCACCTCGCGGATGCGTGCATGCCAGATTTTGAAGACCTCGTCGCGATTGCCGTCGTGCGGCGGGATGCCGAGCAGTCCGCCGACATGGTTCATGATCACGCTGGTGTCGGGAAAAGCGCGCAGCAGGTCCGCGAGGTCGGGCAATTGCGGATGGAACAGCCAGGCCTCGAACGACAGCCCCAGCGGCTGCAGGCACGCGAAGCCCTGGCGAAAAACGGGGTCCAGCGCCTGGTGTTGCGGCACCTCGCGCCGGCCGAACTTCGCGGCGTTGCCGGTATCCCAGGTCAGGCCGTGGCGGATGCCGCGAAAACGCCCATTGCCCGCGGCGATCAGCGCTTCCAGCACCGGCTGCGCCTTGGCGCCGAGCATGAGATCGGCATGGCCGACGATGCCGGCGCACAGGCGCGACTTGCCGTAGCGGCCGCTCGCGCTCATTGCCGCGATGCCGTTGACGAATTCGACCTGGCCGACGGGCCGCATGTCAGCGGGACCGTCGGCGCGGTACATCGATCCGGCCTCCACGAATACCGTGGCGATGATGTTGTGGCCGGTGCCGACATCCTCCGCCAGTTCGTGGATCAAATAGCGGCCGCGCTCGTCGTCCCACACATGATGGTGCGGATCGACGATCGGCAGGCCGGGTTCAAGCGCATCCTCGTGGCGCTGCTTCGTCCATGCGTTCAACTCGGCAAGCTTGCGGTAGCTGTTGCCGCGGAATTCGTAAGGCTGGGCCATCTCATTTCTCCTCGTCTAAACGCGATGATGCGCAAACATTTCCATTATATGGGTTCATTGTGTCAGGATAGCCGGAAAATGGGGGGGAGCAATCATGAGAATGCTGCTTGTTGCCGGTGCGCTCGTCGTCGTGATGTGGCCTGGCGCCTCGTCACACGCGCAGTCCTATCCCGTCAAACCGGTGCGCTATGTGGTCGCGTTCGCGGCGGGTGACTCGCCTGACATCGTCGCGCGGCTGGTCGCGGACCGCCTGAGCCGCATGTGGGACCAGCAAATGGTGGTGGAAAACCGCGTAGGTGCGGGCGGAACCATCGCGGCGACTGCCGTGGCCAGTGCGCCGCCCGACGGCTACACCCTTTTCCACTGCAATATCGCATCCAGCGCCATCGCGGCGGCGCTGTATCCGAAGCTGCCGTATGATCCGCTGCGTGACTTCGCGATGGTGTCGCGCATCGCCACCACGGCGAACGCGCTGATCGTGCACCCATCGTTGCCGGCCAGATCGGTCGCGCAATTCATCGCCTACGCGAAGACCCATCCCGGCACGCTCAGCTACGGCTCTCCCGGCGTGGGAACCTCACCGCACTTGTCCATGGAATTGTTCAAATCGATGGCCGGGATCAACGTGATGCACATCGCATACAAAGGCGCCATGCCGGCGCTGGCCGACCTGATGGGCGGGCAGATTCCGGTGATGCTGGCCAACCTCCCCGCGCTGCTGCCGCACATCATCTCCGGCAGGATACGCGCGCTCGCGGTGACGTCCGCGCAACGCACGGCGCAGTTGCCGGCGGTCCCGACCATGCTCGAGTCAGGCGTTGCGGATTACGTGGTCACCGCGTGGTACGGCATGTGCGCGCCCGCCGGCACGCCCCAGCTGATACTGGAAAAGCTCCACGCCGATCTGACCAGAACGCTGCAGGCGCCGGATGTGCGCCAGCGCCTCGCCGACCTCGTCATCGATGTCGCGCCGACCAGCCGCGACGAGTTCACCGCCTTCATACGTTCGGAAATCGCGCGCTGGGCGCGGGTAGTCAAAGACGCCGGCATTTCCCCGCAGTAACGCCTGGCGCGCGCACCGCACGCATGTACTTCGATCTCAAGCTCTGGCGGATGACCGCGGGTCTGCGCGGACGCATCGTTCTCGCCGTGCTGCTTGGACTGCTGGCTCTTACCGCTGGCATTGCGCGTTTCGCGTTCCTCGGCGAACTCCTCGCGTTGGTGTTCCAGCAGGTGTCGTACCGTCAACTGCTGCTGCCGATCGCCTGCGTTGCGATTGCCGTCACGCTGCGCGCGGCGTTCGAGCAGGCGCGGACCATGATTGCCCATCGCACTGCCGCGCGGGTTCAGGACACGCTGCGGCGCCGTCTCTACGACAAAATCATCGCGTTGGGTACGGGCTGGTTCGCGGGCGAACGCACCGGCGGCATGATGCTTTCGATGGTCGACGGCGTCGAGCAATTGCAGAGTTTTTTCGGCCAGTACCTGCCGCAATTGTTTATCTCCGCGTGCGCGCCGTTTGCCATCTTTGCGTTCATGGCGTGGTGGGACCTGCCGGTTGCGGGGGTGATGCTCGCCGCGGCACTTTTCACGTTGCTGCTGCCCGGGCTGGTGCATCGCCGGAACCGGCGGGCGGCCATTGCACGGCAAGCGGCATTCAAAGCGTACGGAGAAGAATTCCTCGACGCGATGCAGGGCTTGCCGACCCTGAAAGCGTTTGGTCAGGGCCCGGCGTATGGCCGAACGCTGGCCGAAAAAGCGCGGGCGCTTTCCGACAAAACCCTCTGGGTGCTTGCCACCAGCCTGTTGAGCCGCGGCATCACCGATTTGGGCACGGCTCTGGGCGCGGCCCTCGCCCTGGCGCTGGGGGCGTATCGCGTTACACAGGGCCAGATGAGCCTGGAGTCGCTGCTGATCGTGCTGATGGCCGGCACGGAAATCTTTCGCCCATTGCGCGACCTTCGCGTGGTGCTCCATCAGGGCATGGTCGGGCAATCCGCGGCGGAAGGCATCCATGCCTTGCTCGGCGCGGAGGAGTCCGCTCCATCCGGCGGGGCCACCACCGTTGCCGCAGCCGGCGGGCCGCCGCAAATTTCGTTCGAACAAGTTCGATTCGCCTATCCGGGCGGCCGCGGCGCGGCGCTTGACGGCCTCACCTTTGCATTGGCGCCGGGCGAGCGCGTGGGCGTCGTCGGCCCGAGCGGGGCAGGGAAATCCTCCATCGTGCGCTTGCTGCTGCGGTTGTACGATCCGCAGGCCGGTCGGGTGCGCATCGGGGCGCAGGATCTGCGCGAGTTGGACCCCGAACAAATTCGCGGGCAGATCGCGGTCGTCGCCCAGGATACTTATCTGTTTTACGGCACGGTCGAGGACAATTTGCGCCTGGGCCGGCCCGCTGCGAGCCAGCATGAAGTCGAGGCCGCCGCGCGCGCCGCGAATGCGCACGATTTCATCCAGGCGCTGCCGGACGGCTACCGCACGCTGATCGGTGAACGGGGCACTCGCCTGTCCGGCGGCCAGCGCCAGCGCCTGGCGATCGCGCGTGCACTTCTGCGCGACGCGCCCATCCTGATTCTGGACGAGGCTCTGTCATCCGTTGACGCGGAGAACGAGGCCGTAATCCAGGAGGCGCTGGACCGGCTCGTGCAAGGGCGCACGACATTGATCCTGGCGCATCGTCTGTCGAGCGTGATCGCCGCGGACAGAATCCTGGTGCTTGAACACGGGCGCATCGTGGAAAGCGGCCGCCACGCTGAGCTGATAGCTCGCGATGGGCCGTATCGTCGCCTGATGGGCACACAGGCGATGGAGGAAAAAGGCCGTGCGCCGGGTGACATGAACGCCATGCACGCGCCAGCTGCGACAAAACTCGCCGATGCGGCAGATACAAGCGCCGCAACACTTGCCGATGATGCCGGGATCAAGGTCCGCGATATCAGTGCAGATGCTGCGACGGTGGGATGGCGGGACACTGTCTCCACGCTCATGCGCTTCATCCGTCCGTGGTGGCGGCGGCTTGCGGTGACCGTCGTGTGCGGTGTCGGCCGCGTCACCGCGTTCATCGGTGTCGGCGTCCTGGGCGCGTTCGTCATTGCCGCGGTTACCACGGGTTCTTCCCTGCACGTGCTGGTGCCGGCCCTGCTGGTAATTGCGCCGCTCGCCGGGTTGTTGCACTGGCTGGAATCCTGGCTGGCCCACGACATGGCTTATCGCCTGCTTGCGGAAATGCGCATAGACCTGTTCGTCAAGCTTGAAGCGTTGGCGCCGGCTTACCTTCTCGAGCGCCGCTCCGGCGATCTGGTGGCGCTGGCCACCCAGGACGTCGAGACCGTCGAGTATTTCTTCGCGCATACGGTGGCGCCGGCATTCGTGGCCGTGCTGGTTCCGGGCGCGGTGCTCGTCACGCTGGGATTGACCGCGTGGCCGCTTGCGCTCGCGCTGCTGCCTTTTCTGGCTTACGCCGGATGCTCGCCTTTTGTCAGCCGCCGGAACATCGATCGCATGGGCTCGCAAGCGCGGGAAGCATTGGGACAACTGGGGGCGCATGTCACCGAAACCATCCAGGGGCTTGCCGAGTTGATCGCGTTTCAGGCAACGTCGCGGCGGCGCGATGAGTTCATGGCGCTCGCGCGGCGTTATCAACAGGTGCGGCTTGTGCTGCTCGACGATCTCACGCGCCAGAGTGAAAAACTGGAACTTGCAACGGGCTTGGGCGCCCTGGCAATCGCCGCGCTGGGCGCGCAACTTGTCGCCAGCGGCTGGCTTGCCCCGACGATGCTGCCATTGCTGATACTCATCGCCATAGCGGCGTTCCTGCCGGTATCGGAGATTGCACAGGTCGGCCGCCAACTCGCGGACACCATAGCCTCGACCCGGCGGTTGCATGTCGTGCATGCGGAACCGGTGCGCATCGTCGACGGTCCGCGTGAGGCGGTGGCGCCCCGGAGCGGTTCTGCGCTGCAATTCGACGGCGTCCGCTTCGCCTACCCGGGGCGCTCCACCCCCGCGTTGTCGCAGATGTCATTTAACGTGTCCGCCGGCTCGACTGTCGCATTGGTTGGTCCGTCCGGGGCCGGCAAGACCACCATCGCCAATCTGCTGTTGCGATTCTGGGATCCCGCTGAGGGAACGGTGCGTCTCGACGGTGTCGATCTGCGCAGCCTGACCCTCGACGGACTGAGAGGACGCATCGCGCTGGTGGCCCAGGACACCTATTTGTTCAATGACACGCTGGAAGCCAATATCCGGCTCGCGCGCCCGCATGCAACACAGATCTCGATTGAGCGGGCGGTGGAACAGGCAGCGCTGGCGGATTTTGTCGCCAGTCTGCCTGCTGGGTTGCAAACGCGCGTTGGAGAACGCGGCGTTCAGCTCTCCGGGGGCCAACGGCAGCGTGTTGCGATCGCGCGGGCTTTCCTGAAAGATGCGCCCATCCTGGTTCTCGACGAGGCGACCTCGCATCTCGATGCCGTCAGCGAAGACCAGGTGCGCAGCGCCCTCAACGCATTGATGGTCGATCGCACGACCATCGTCATCGCGCACCGTTTGTCCACGATACGCGCAGCCGACATGATCCTGGTATTGCATGCGGGTCATCTGCTCGAAAGCGGCACGCACGACGAATTGCTGGCGCGGCGCGGTTTCTATGCGCGTCTGATCGAACGCCAAATGACGAGCATGCAATACGCGATGTAAACGTATCACCGGGCTTCTGGAAACAGCCTGCAACTGCAAAGCCGCTCGTGATCACGGATTTGGTGCGCTGCATATAGACGGCTGTCCCGCGCGGGACTATTCTGCGGCAGACGGAAAGCACGTTCTCATCGGGGAGGCAGAAAATGACCAACCAAAATCGCCGGCGCCTGGTCGCCGGAATGGGGGCCGCATTCGCTGCGGCGGCAACCGGCACGCTGAGCCTTGCGGTGCGCGCCGCGATGGGGCCGGACGACAAGTTTGACCTGCTGATCAAAGGTGGCGAACTGCTCGACCCGAGTCAGGGGCTGCGCGCAAAACGCGATCTGGGCGTGCGCTACGGAAAAATTGAGGCAGTGGAAGCGGACATTCCAGCGGCGCGCGCGCTGCGCGTCCTCGACGCGAAGGGGCGGATCGTCATTCCGGGACTCATCGATCTGCACTCGCACGTCTATCCGTATGGCTCGGCGATCGGGATACCGGCCGACGAGTTGATTCCTTTCCAGGGCACCACGACCACGGTTTCCGCCGGGGACGCCGGCGCGAACAACTTCGCGGCTTTTCGGCGCTATGTCGTGGGACCGACGCGCACGCGCCTCTATGCTTTCGTGCACATCGCGAACATCGGGCTGAGCGGGTTTCCCGAGCCTGAGCTCTACCATCTCGGTTTCGCGCAGCCGGAGGCGGCGGCGCGAACGGTCGCCGAAAATGCCGACATCGTAATCGGCGTCAAGGTGCGCATGTCCGAGAACGTGATTGCGCAGGCCGGCCTCGAACCGCTCAGGCGCGCGATTCGCGCGTGCGAAATCGCGGGCGGCGGCGCGCGGGTGATGTGCCACATCGGCGGCGTCGCGACGCCGGAATTGATGGCGCAGATTCTGGATATGTTGCGCACGGGCGACATTCTTACGCACTGCTTCTCGGGCGCCCCGAACAACGCGGGCAAGTTCACCAATATCGTGCAGGAGGGCAAGCTCCTGCCCGCAGCGCTTGCCGCCAAGAAGCGCGGGGTGATCTTCGACATCGGCCACGGCGGCGGCAGCTTCGATTTCACCGTCGCGGAGGCGGCGATGCAGCAGGGCTGCACTCCCGACACGATCTCCTCGGATATCCATGTCTTTTCCGGTAATTCGCCGGGCATGCCCTACCTTACCTGGGTGATGAGCAAGTTCATGGCGCTCGGCTACACGCTCGAGCAGGTGGTGCAGATGGCAACGGCCGTTCCCGCGCGCGTCATCAACCGGTTGCCCAAGCTCGGCACGCTGCAGGTGGGCGCGCCCGCCGATGCGACGCTGATCGAGGTGGTACAGGGCGCGGTCGAGTTCGTGGACACCCGGAACAACAAACGCCAGGGGACGGCTTACATCAAGCCGGTGCAGACGGTCCTGGGCGGCGTGCCTTACGGGCGGCCGTATCAATCGCCTTTCTCGGTGCGCTGATTTCCCTTGCGCGGCCCGCGGGGCCGCGGCAATCTCCCGCGCCGGCGCATTGAGAGTGCGTCGTCGCCGCGCTGCGCACAACGGCGGTTCTTATTGTCATTCTGCAATGCGCTCGTATAATAAATCCCGCCCGGGACCAACACGCTACCCAAAGGAAAACTTCAATGGAACGCCAATCGGCCAAACTGCGCGCCCTGCTGCGCGCGAAAACCTTTCTGCACATGCCCTCGGTCTACAACGTGCTCGGCGGTCGCCTCGTCGAGTCGCTCGGTTTTGAAGCAGCCTACATCGGCGGCTATGTGACGGGAGGGTCGACCGCGATTACCGAGCCGCTCCTGACGATGAACGAGCAAATCGACCCTGCGCGCAACATCGCGCAGAACATCAACATTCCACTGGTGGCCGACGCCGGCTCGGGCTGGGGCGAACCGATACACACCATGCGCACGATGCGCGAATTCATCCGCGGCGGCGTTGCCGGCATTCACATCGAGGACGCGCTCTACCCGAAACGCGCGCACTATCACAAGTACGTGGTGCACGGCATCCCGGCCGGGGAATTCGTCGAGAAGGTGCAGTACTCGTGCAAGGAGCGCGACCGGAGCGATCCGGACTTCGTGGTGATCGCGCGCACCGACACCTGCCGCGCGCTGGGGCTCGAAGAAGCCAGCATGCGATTGAACCGCGCCGCCGATGTCGGCGCCGATCTCGGCCTCCTCTTCCCGCGCACCGCGCAGGAAGCCGAGCAGGCGCCCAGGGTGTGCCGCCTGCCGCTCATTTACGTGCAAAGCCGCGGCAACCGCGACGGCCGTCCCATTATTTCGCGCCAGGACCTACAGCAGATGGGCTACGCCGGATGCATAGAAGCGCAGGTGGTGCTCTGTACCGAGTTTCATTTCCTCAAGAAGGCACTGACCGAGCTGCGTGAAACAGGCGACTACACCGGCATGACAAACAGCGAATATGTGGCCGCACGCCAGGCGGTCGAGGACCTCATCGGGCTTGACGAGTACTACGAGATCGAAGCTGAGACGGTCGAGGCGCGCCAGCCCAAGGACAAAACAAGTGGCTGACACAACGCCGCGCGCGCCCGACATTCCGGCGCCGGTGCGCGACCCGCACCCGCCGCAAATCCCGTTTCCCGCGGGCGCCTGCGACTGCCATGCGCATATCTTCGGGCCGCAGGACCGTTACAGGCTGCTGCCGCAGACGCATTTCGTGCCGCACGAGAATCCGCTGTCCGCTTACGTGCGCATGCTGCGCACGCTCGGCTGCGAGCGCGGCGTGCTGGTGCAGCCCAGCGTCTACGGCACCGACAATTCGCTGATCGTCGAGGCGCTCACATCGCGCACGTTCGATCTGCGCGGCGTCGCGGTCGTGGCCGAGGACGTCACCGACCGTGAACTCGCGGCGCTGCACGCGGCCGGTTTTCGCGGCATCCGCATCAACACCGCGTCGGCAACGCCCGGGCTCAAGCTCGCGCATGCGCCCAAACTCGCCGCGCGCATCAAGCCGCTGGGCTGGCACCTGCAGTTCTTCGTGAACCTGCGCGACATGCCGCACATGGAGGAAGAGCTTGCGCGCCTGCCGGTGGACATCGTGATCGATCATTTCGCGCGCATCGCGACGGCCGACGGGCTCAATGCGCCGCCCTATCAGGCGCTGCTGCGCCTGCTGCGCCGCGACCACTGCTGGGCAAAGCTGATGGGGCCGTATTTCATTTCGGATGCCGCGCCGCATTACCCCGACATTACACCGTTCGCGCGCGGCATGATTGAAGCCGCGCCCGACCGCGTAGTGTGGGGCTCGGACTGGCCGCATCCGAGCGCGCGCGAAAAAATGCCGGACGACGGCGACCTTGCGGACATGCTGGGCGTATGGGCGCCGGACGCTGCGCAGCGCAAAAAGATACTGGTCGACAATCCGCGCCGGCTCTACGGATTCGGCTGAAAAGCCAGCCAAACAAATTCCCCCTCCGCCGTTTCAGAGGGAGGGGGAACAGGTGCCCCGCATTTGCGCGTGCGGCGCTACTTCAGCTTCGACAGCACCTCGAGTATCTCGTCGTTGGGCACGAGGCCGCGCGGATCGGTGACCCGCGCGTAGCGCACGACACCCTCCTTGTCGACGACGAACCATGAACGTTTCGCGCGCAGGTAAGTCGCGATTCTCTTGGTGTCGTTAGCGGCGGTCGCATCGTCGTTGAGCACGCCGTAAGCACGCGTCATCTCGCGGCGAATGTCCGTCATCAGCGGATACGTGAGCCCGATTTTTTCGGCCCACGCCTTGTTGGCGTCGTTGAAGTCGACACTGATGCCCAGAACCTGGGCATTCGCGGCCTCGAACTTGGGAAGATCAAGTTGAAAGGCCAGCGCTTCCTGCGTTCAAGTGCCGGTGAATGCGCCGATATAGAAGAACAGCACGACCGGTTTCTTGCCGGCGAAATCGGCCAGCTTGATCTCCTTGCCCGTAGTCGACATCAGCGCAAAGTTCGGCGCCTTGTCGCCCGCGTCCAGCGCGAACGCGGCGCCGCCGAAGAGACTGCAGCCAGCCAGCAGCATACCGGCCAGCGCGCTTTTCCATCGTTTCAACGTCATGTGAACCTCCCTTT
>JAYWDM010000490.1:0-3749 GCA_043779885.1 Betaproteobacteria bacterium
ACGGTCACTACGAATACCGTCAACCCGGATGGCACGACCAGTTCGTACACTACGGCAAACCCGGCGGGCACCATCCGGTCCGGCGGCGACGAGAAGCGCCTGCAGGCGCAGACGGGAAGGATATCGTGGCACGAAATGTTCACGCCGTGAGCGCGCTGCGCAGCCCGGGTGCGAACCGCGGGTTCAGCCTCATCGAACTGATGATCGTGCTCGCGGTGGTCGCGATACTCGCGGCGATAAGCTACCCGGTGTACCGGCAGCATATCGTGCGCGGCAACCGTGAAGCGGCGAAGACGGAACTCGTCGAAATCGCCGCGCAGCAGGAGAAAATCTATCTGAACTCCGACGTCTATTCGAGCAGCGTGACGGCCGGCTATACCGGCACCTCGGCCGGCGGACTCGGCCGCACAAACGGCCTGACCAGCAATGGCAAGTACACGCTGAGCATCGCGGTTGCTGCGCAAAGCTACACCCTGACTGCGACGCCCGTGTCCGGCACGGCGCAACAGGGCGACGGCACGCTGACAGTCTCCTCCGACGGTTCCCGGACGTGGGGGACAACCACGTGGTGAGCGCGCCGCGCGCATAGATCACGGCGATACGGCGCTGCAACAGCGTGCGGTCGCGCAAATTGCCGCCGTGCTTGACGGCAGAACGAACGTTCTCTATGCTCAGAACGTCCGTTCTGTGAGGTCAATCGCATGCAACTCGATCCGTCCTATCTCCCCAAGCTCCAGGACTACTACGCCCGGCATCAGGCTATTCCCTCGTATTCAACCATCGGCAAACTGTGGGGGATAGCCGCCAAATCCTGGGTATCCAATTGCGTGCGCCATCTGCGCGAGGAAGGTTATCTCAAGGTTGCGCCGGACAAGCGGCTGGGTCCCGGCCCGCGTTTCTTCGAGCGCCAGCTTGCGCACTCGCCGGTCCAGGCCGGACTGCCCAACCCTGCGCTGGAGAGTGGCTACGACCTGGTGACCATCGATAACTACCTCGTCAAGGTGCCGTCGAAGACGACGCTGATCCGGGTCAAGGGCGACTCGATGCTCGACGCCGGTATCTTCGAGGGCGATCTGGTGGTGGTCGAGCAGCAGCCCGCCGCAAATATTGGCGACATCGTGGTCGCGATCGTCGATGATGAATTCACGATCAAGTATCTCGCGCGTGAAAAAGGCCAGTTCATGCTGCGGCCCGCCAACAAGGCCTACCCGGTCATCCGGCCGAAGGGAAAACTCGAAATCTTCGGCGTCATGGTGGGTCTGGTGAGGCGCGTGGGTCGTTAGGCTGCATCGCCTGCGACTTCACGCGGCGAAACTGCGCAGACGTAAGTTACCCGTAAGAATCAAGGCGCATGCTTCACTCGTAGTTTGTTCATGCAAGTCCTCTCTGCAGTAGTTTTCGCCCCTGGCAGGCACATTGCCAGGGGCGATTTTTTGTCCGGCACGCTCCTGTTGGCCGGCCGCAGCGCGGTGCTGGTGTCACCTGCGCCGCAGACAAGGCACGCCCGCGTGGCTGCAGCATCTGCCGCATGCGTCCATGGTTCCGGCAAGGCGCGGCGGTGAGCACGTCAAGCATGGAGGAGTAAACTGTACGGCTGGCAACGCTGCGACAATGCAACTCAATATCGTTCGCGACAATAAAATGAAATCCACTGCCCGACTGAGCAACTGCATTCCCGGTCAACATGCATAGCGGCCTTGCGCGCGCGATTACCAGAGAGCGCATGGCGGAGCTTCCCATCTGCCGGTATGCAGGCGAGGTGTGCCTCGTTGAAACACCCGCCGACCTGCTGCGTGCGCAGGCCGCTATCCGGCAGGAACGCGTCGTCGGCTTCGATACCGAGACGCGGCCCTCGTTCAGAAAGGGCGAGAGCCATTCGCCCTGCCTCGTTCAGGTCGCAACCGCAGGCACCGTCTATCTGTTCCAGTTGCGCCGGCCGGAGGGGTTGCCCGTGATCGCCGAACTCCTCGCGGAACCGCGCATCGTGAAGGCCGGCGTGGCGCTGGCGGACGATCTGCGCCCGCTCAAGCTCGTGTTTGCTTTCGACGAGAAGAACATGCTCGATCTCGGGAGCGTCGCGCGCCGCCGCGGATTCAGCCAGACGGGCGTGCGCAATCTCGCCGGAATTCTGCTCGGTATCCGCATTCCGAAAGGCGTCAAAACGTCGAACTGGGCGGCGCCCGCTTTATCCGCGGCGCAGGTAACCTACGCCGCTACCGATGCGTGGGCGTGCCGCGAACTGTATCTGCGTTTCGAGGCGCTGGATCTGTTGGAAATTCATTGAGCCGCAGATAAACGCAGATAAACGCAGATGAAAATTCAGAGTCGAAGAACGGATTTCCGGTTTCGCTGAGATGTTGATCGCGGTGTAATCCGTGTCCAAATGCTTTTGAACTTATCTGCGTTCATCTGCGTTTATCTGCGGCCGGATGTCGTTTCTGCATTGTTTCAAAACGGGTTCTAGAACAAGCTGGCAGCCCCGCAATTCGGATCGTTCGCGCCGTTCGGGTTCCATAGCCCGGTCGCCGCGCTGTAACAGGTTGCCGCGTCCGGCGCATTGCCGCCCGGCGCGTAGGCCGAAAATCTGAAGTTGCCGCCCAACGCGTTACCGTCGTCGATCTTGCGGTCGATCTCGGCGAGGATGGCAGCGGGAATCTGGTTGCCCGTCTTCAGACCATGCCGGGCGGGCATGGCCGAATTGGGATCGCCATAAACATCGTCGTAAACGAGTTGCAGCGGAATATTGTTGTAGCCGGCGGGCGTGGTGGCGGCGCTGACGACGGCGTTATAGCTGTAGAGATGCGTGGTGAAGCCGGCGCGCGACAGGTGTTCCCACACTGCGGTCTCTTCGCGCATGCCGGCCCAATTGCGCGGTTCGATCCGCCCGTTGCCGTCGCCGTTGACGGTGGCGCCATGAATACAGCTCGTCGCCAGGCTGAAGTCGCCAGGATAGGCGCGAAAACGATCCTGAAAAGCGAGGAAGGCACCTTTCAGTCCCTCCTGTAATGCGATCTGGTTGCGGACCCGCGCGCTTTGGAGCAGTTCATTTCCCTGCAGCGCGCCGCCGAGCAGCAGCCCGACAATAATCAGGACCATCGCAGCTTCGATCAGGGTAAAACCGCTTTGTTTCTTCATTTGAGTGGCGCTATCCAACAGGTTTCAACAGTCAGGTCCGTCAAGGCGTATACGGGTGTAATTGATCGTAGCAACGCAAGTTCCGTTCCACCGGCAGATTGCGTCGTCTGAATTTGCGGCCGGCCAGTGCAGGCGTGATATCGGTCACGCCTGCACTGGCGGTGCCGGATTCCGGGGTAAGAAAAATGTGCAAAATGTACGTTTCAGCACCGCGCAACGAAGCTTTGATTCGTGCCGCATCCGGCGCGCGACGCCCGGACGAGTCGCCTGCGCGGTCGAACCTTCGTGAGATGCGGCGGCTTTTCGTATGCCGCGCGCCTGTTATCCGCGAGTCGTGACAGCGAAGGCATGCTCGCGTCGGTCGCGTCATCGCGGGAAAGCGGCCGGCGGCATGCTATGATTTTAAAAACGACAGTACCTGCACCCGCTGCCCGTTCAACGCGCGCCGGGCGATCGGAAGTTTCCCCGCCATAAACCGGACGATTTGACGTGACACCACGTTCCGAGCCCCGCTTTGCGATGACACTGGCCGAGAAGATTATCGCGCGTGCCGCGGGGAAAACCACGGTGCGGCCCGGCGAGATCGTGACGTGCCAGGTCGATCTCGCGATGAT
>JAYWDM010000491.1:0-3736 GCA_043779885.1 Betaproteobacteria bacterium
CGTAATCCGTCTGCGCCAGCACGCGGTCGGCTTCCGCGCGCGGCGCGGGTGCCCACGTGTTCACCTTGTAGACGCGCAACACGCTTGCCGGCCGCAGCGTTTTTCCGATTTCGCTCTCGAGCGCCTGCCAGAACGCAATGGCCGACACATGCTGATTGAAAATGCAGCCCACGCGCCTGCCGTTCAATGTCTCGATCACGCGCTGCGGCTTCTGCGTGATCGCCTCGACTTCGCCTACAGGGTCAAAAAGTTCGATCGTCATCTGTCACTCCTGTCGCTGTGCATTATGCGGCTGCGCGTACAATGCAGCGCGAATCTCACCTTCCCCTTCAAGGGGAAGGCCGGGATGGGGATGGGTAGTATCGCGCAAGACACCAACCCATCCCCGCCTTTATCCTCCCCTTGAAGGGGAGGACATTTCACGCTAATAGCGGCGCGCTGCGCTAACTACCCGGAAACGCGACGCGCCTGCTCTGCGTATGACCACCGAGCGAGCCCCACCCCGCGCACAGCGCGCAAAATCCGGCGCCCGAACCCCAGCCGCCGGTGACCACGATGACGAGGTTCTCGGCCGCGCGCACCCACGGCACGCGCGCCTCGTCATCGCTCGCATCGACCACCTTGCTCCAGTGCATGGGGTGCGTCGGTGAAATCGACCGCCGGCGCTTCGCGTCGCGCACGGGCCGCGTTGCCAGCCGCATAATGCCCTGCTTGACGTCGCGCTTGCTTAATCCCGCCTCGCCGAGCGCCTTCGCCGTCATCGGCCCGAGTACGAGCACCATGTCGCCGCCCGTGATGTTGTTGCTGCCGAGCGTTGCAATCGAATCCGCCAGCAGGCACAGCACGTCCTCAATGGGGCTGTAGCCCGCACCGGTCGCGACCGACATCGGCGCCGTCGTCGCGGTCAGCGTGACCACGGTATCTTCCGCATTGAATCCGCGCTCGACGTGCAGCGCTTCCCACGGATTGGCGTCCTCGTCCTCGGCGACGCAAAAGCTGAAATAGCCGGGATGGCCAAGCGTGGTCTTGCACGGATCGCCCGGGAATCCGCCGCCGATATTCCACAGCACGAGGCGCACCGCGCGCCCGATGGCGGCCGCCGCGCGGCAGCCATGGCCCAGCGCGCCTTCCCTGGTGTTGAAGCCGAGCGATTTGACCGCCGGGCCGCTCACCACGCACAGCGGCGCGCACGCGTGCGTCGTCGTCTGCACGCCGTTGAGATTGAAGCGCTCTTCGAGCATCGCCTCGACGGCGGCGATCACGATCGGCACGTATTCCGGCCGGCAGCCCGCCATCACGCAATTGATCGCGATCTTCTCGATCGTCGCGACACCATTGCGCGGCGGCACGATGCCGACGATCTCTCCGGGGTCGCGCTTGAGATACGCGAGGATGCGCTCGATCGCACCGCGCGTGGGCGGCACGACGGGCAGGCCGTCGGTCCACTTCTGCTCATAACAGACTTCCACCGCCGCTTCGAGATCGGCGGCCTCAACGATGCGCGAAGACAATTCCATGCAAGGTATTCCCTGAATTATTGAAGCGCAACCAGCCTCGCAAAACAATCCACTCATCCGCCCCCATCACCCGGCAGGAAATGCGCTTTTGCTTCCCTCTCCCCCGGGGAGCGGGACCGAGCACCGTAGGATGGGTTGAGGGACGAAACCCATCATTTGCCACGCAAATCTATTGATGGGTATCGCTGCGCTCCACCCATCATGCTTTGGAACCGTGATATCGAAAAATAAATGTGCTGTGATGCTGGAGCCATCAAAGTTTGAACACGCGCCGCGCATTACCGCCGAAAGTCTCGATGCTGTCGTGCAGCGCGCTGCTTGTATATACCACCGAATCCGCATAGATGCGTTTCAGGTAACTGCTCGGCGGCGCCGCGATCAGGACGGCGAGCGCGCAAACAACACGCGCAAAACTTCTTGACGCATGAGTTGAACGCCGGCGGGTCATGCGAAAGTCTAGCAGGATTTGCCGTGCCCTGAACCAATGCCGACCCGGCTGCGTTTACTGCAGCTTGCCGGAATCGAGTGCGGCGTGGTCATGTCGGTTGCTGTAACGAGCGTGTACGCCGGAGCGGATCCGCGGCGGGCGGCCGCGCCGCGCAGTGATGATGCGGATGTCATCTTGCATCGGCCGAGGTCGGCGTATCATGTGTCTGCCGCCCCTCGTTCGGGTGCTTACATTGCCAGCATGAGTTCGCAACCGGTTTCCCTCGCCAAGACGACACGGCCCGCGCTTGGCAGCGTGGTGCGGCGCGAGGCGCTTTTCGTGCGTCTGGACGGGCAGCCCGGACGAACCCTCGCGTGGATTTCGGGGCCGCCGGGCGCCGGCAAGAGTACGCTGGCGGCAAGTTACGCTGAAGCGCGCGGCTACCAGTGTGCGTGGTATCAGCTCGATCCCGACGATGCCGACGTGGCCACCTTCTTTCATTATCTGGGCCACGCCGCGCGCAAGCTCGGCGACGGCCGGCCGCCCGATCTTCCCGCGTTTACTGCGCAGCACCTGCAGAACGTGGCCGCCTTTTCGCGCAGGTTTTTTCGCCAGTTGTTTTCGCGCGCGAGGACGCAGGCGGCGCTGGTGCTCGACAATCTGCACGAGGCGGCGGCAAATACCCCGTTGCAGGAAGTGCTGCAGGCGGGCCTGGCGCAGGTTCCCAGGCACTGCTGCGTGATCGTCACCAGCCGCGGTGAACCGCTCGCGGCGCTGGCGCAGATGCGCGTGAGCGGCGAAATGGCGTGTGTGGGCGGGGACGACCTGCGTATCGGGCCGCACGAACTCGCGGAAATCGCCAGCCTGCGCGGCCTGTCGCTGCCGCCGGACGCAGTGGCCAAACTTCAGGAACGCACGCAGGGGTGGGCCGCGGGACTGGTGCTCATGCTCGAGCACGCGAAAATCTCCGGCCGCATCGCCGAGTTTCCGGACGATGCCACGCCGAAACTGATGTTCGATTACTTCGCGGGCGAAATTTTCGACCGCTTCGAGGCAGCGACCCGGCAGTTCCTGCTGCGGATCGCGTGCCTGCCGAGCATGACGGTTGCGGTCGCCGAGGCGCTGTCGGGCGAGAAAAACGCGGGCCGCCTGCTGGTCAATCTTGCGCACAACGAATACTTCCTGCGCGAGACCGTCACGGACGACACCCGCGTCTATCAACTGCATCCGCTGCTGCGGGAGTTCCTGCGCAATCGGGCGATCCACACGCTCCCCGCGGCAATGGGCGCCGCCGAACTGCAGCGCGCCGCGGCATTGTTGCGCAGTGCCGGACAGAACGACGACGCCGTCGCGCTGCTCATCGAGTGCCGTGATTGGAGCGAAGTCGCGCGCATCGCGGCTGAACAGGCCGCAGCCATGCTCGCACAGGGCCGCAGCGAAACGCTGGCCGGCTGGCTCGAGCTCTTGCCCCGGCAATTGCTCGACGCGGATCCGCGGCTGTTGCATGTCCTTGCCGCCAGCCGCGTGCATGCAAGTCCGCGCGCCGCGCGCCGCCTGTTCGAGCAGGCCTACGCAGGACTGCACCGCACCGGCGACAAGCGCGCCACGGTGCAATGCTGTCGCGGCATCATCAACGCGATCATCCTGGAGTTCGACGACCTGGCGGCGCTCGACCACTGGATCGAAGCGCTCGCCAGCCTGCTCGAAGCAGGCGTTGCCGCTGCGCCCGACACTGTCGATCCCGGCGCAATGGAAACCCTGATTCGCGCCATGTTGCTGCGCGATCCCGGCA
>JAYWDM010000492.1:0-10456 GCA_043779885.1 Betaproteobacteria bacterium
CAGGATGCCGGCACAACCGACACCGGGCCGTATTACCACGGCACCGGCCTGCCGTTCCTGCCGCTGGCGACGTATCGCCACGATCTGTCGTTCATGCTGCGCGCGGCGTGCGCGCGGCGCATCCCGCTGCTGATCGGTTCGGCGCTGACGAGCGGCTGCAATGCGTCGCTGGAGCAGGCGGTGCAACTCGTGCGCGAGCTCGCTCGTGAGCACAGCCTTACATTCCGCATGGCGGTGATACGCGCCGAACTCGACAAGACCGATCTCAAGCGCCGCATGGCGCAGGAACCCTTCCAGAGCCTGGGGCCTGCCGGCGAACTTTCGCCCGCAATTATCGATCGTTGCGGTCCGATCGTCGCGCAGATGGGGACCGAGCCGTTTATTCGCGCGCTCGATGCGGGTGCGGAAGTCATCATCGCGGGGCGCGCGTGCGATGACGCCATCTTTGCCGCGTTGCCGATCCTGCGCGGATTCGACAAGGGCTTGTCATTGCATTGCGGCAAGATACTCGAGTGCGCGGGGCTGTCGGCGATTCCGTACGATCTCGCCGAGCCGCTGCTCGGGCGCGTGCGGCGCGACCATTTCGAAGTCGAGCCCTGTCACCCCGCGCACCGCTGCACGACGGTTTCGGTGGCGGGCCATTCGCTCTACGAACGCGGCGATCCGTGCCTGCAGCCCGGGCCGGGCGGCATGAACGATTTGACCGACGCAACCTTCACGCAACTTGACGAGCGCCGCGTCAAGGTTGCGGGCAGCCGCTTTGTCGCCGACACCACTTATCGCATCAAGCTCGAAGGCGCGGAACAGGTCGGTTTTCGCAGCATCGTGATGGTCGGCATCCGCGATCCGATCATGATCCGCCAGATCGATTCCATACTGGCTGACGCGCGTGCGCGTGCCGACGACCGTTTCAAGAGCGCGGGCGGCGGCATACACCTGACGTACCGCGTCTACGGCAGAAACGCGGTCATGGGCGCGCTCGAACCGGATATGCACCTGCAATCGCACGAAATCGGCCTGATGATCGATGTCGTCGCACCCGCGCAGGAGCTCGCGACCGGTGTCGCGATGTTCGTGCGCGGCACGCTGCAGCATGCGAGCTATCCGGGCATCGTCACCACCGCCGGCAACATGGCGTACCCGTTTTCGCCGTTCGGCATTCCGGTCGGGCCGGCGTTCCGCTTTGCGGTGTATCACCTGATGCCGCTCGCGGACCCGTGCGAGATTTTCCCGATGGACATCGAACAGGTGAATTGATTCGCCATGACCACGTCAACACTATCCGATTTCGCGCAAGTGATCCGCAGCAAGAACGCGGGTCCGTTCGAGCTGACGTTTGACATCATGTTCGATGACACGGCGCAGTACGAGCACGTGAAACAATCCGGCGTGATCAGCGCGGCGCGCATTGCCGCGGCCTATCGCATCCGCGTCGACGATGTGCTTGTGTGCCGGCCGTACGATGCCGCCGTCGCGTTCAAGATCACGATCAGGCGGCCCTGCGGTTCGGGCGACATCGAAGACCGCGACGTCTATGGCTGCCAGCAGCACGTGCCGCTGACGCGTCTCGAAATACCGGCGCGGCGCAAGGCCGGGTAGCGGCGACCGCCGGGACGACACGCGCGGTGGGACAGCAGCGTTCGCGTACCGTGCCCGGGATTCCGACCAAAGTGGAGTCGGGTAGGGTGGGCAACTTGTTGCCCACCGTTATAACTGTCGATCCAATGCCTTGCGTTTCGCCAAATCCATAGGGCGGCTCCCTCCGCGCCATGAATCGCCCCGCCAATCCGTACCCGGCAAGCACGCAACTTATCGGCACTTCGCTTCAACCGCCGTTTTTGGGATAGAGTATCCGGCAGTCCGTGGGGCCTATACCAAGTATGCGCCCCGCGCGAACCCGAGAGGCGGAGGAATACACCATGTCACTCAATGATCCACGCGAGATGTGGAGCCGGCGGAGATTTCTCGATCGGCTTGCACTGGCGGGAGCAGCAGGCCTCCTCGGGCTGCAACCTGAGCATGCCGCCGCCGCCGAAGCGCCGCCGGAGACAAAGCGGCTGCGCCTCGGGCGCTTTCCGTATGACGTGGCGTGTGTGGCGCCTATCTGGGTCATGGAGGATATGTTACGCGCCGAGGGGTTTACGGACATCCAGTACGTTTTATCGACTAACCCCCCCGGTGTCGACGTCGCCGAGGGCAGGTTCGATTTTGGCATCGGCGATGTCATCGGCCATCTCCTCCAGCTCGACGCCGGCAGGCCGCTGGTCGCGCTCGGCGGGATCCACGCCGGCTGCTTTGAACTGTTCGGGACGGACCGGATCCGCTCCATCCGCGATCTTAAGGGCAGGACAGTCGCGGTGGCCGACCCCGGGCGGCAGGCGTTCGTGGCCGCGATGGCGGCTTACGTCGGGCTCGATCCGCGGCGCGATATCAACTTTCTGACCATCGCGGGAGCCGACGGCATACGACGACTGGCCGAAGGCAAGGTCGACGCCTTCCTCGGCTTTCCACCCGAGCCCCAGGAACTGCGGGTGAAGAAGATCGGACATTCGCTGGTCAACACGGGTCTCGACCGCCCGTGGTCGCAGTATTTCTGCTGTCTGGCGCATTCGAACCGGGAGTTCGTCCGCAAAAACCCGGTCGCCACCAAGCGCGCTCTGCGCGCCTTGCTCAAGGCGACCGAGATCTGCGGCAGTGAGCCCGAGCGCGCCGCCCGCTTCATCGTCGAGCGCAATTATGTGAAGAACGCCGAATATGTGGCGCAGACTCTCAAGGAGATTCCCTACTCGCGGTGGCGCGATTACGATTCTGCCGACACCCTTCGCTTCTACGCGCTTCGTCTGCACGAAAGCGGCGGGATCAAGACGAGCCCGAAGAAGCTCATCGCGGATGGAGCGGACTGGCGCTTCGTCAACGAGCTGAAAAAGGAGCTGAAGACATGATCACGCGTCGTGATTTTGTGCAGTTCAGCGCGCTGGCCGGTGCAGCGAGCCTCCTCGGTGCCGGGCGCGAAGCGCTCGGCGCCGAAGCGCCGCCGGAGACGAAGCGGCTGCGGATCGCGCGGATTCCCGGCAATTGCTATGCACCCCAGTACATGGCCGAGGAAATGCTGCGCGGCGAGGGATTTTCCGACCTCCAGTACGTGCCATTCACGGGTTCCGCGCCGGTCTACGTTGCGCTCGCGAAGGGTGAGGTTGACCTCAGCATGGCGTTCGTTTCGGGACATGTGATTCAGGCCGACGCAGGCGCGCCGATCGTCATGCTCGCCGGGATCCACCCCGGATGCCAGGAGCTCTTTGCATCCAGCCGGATCCGTTCGATTCGGGACCTCAAGGGCAAATCGGTCGCGGTGCTCGCCTTGAATAACGCGCAGCACGGGTTTCTCGCGAGCATCGTCGGCCATGTCGGCCTGGACCCGCGCCGCGACATCAATTGGATTGTTCTCAGTGAGCCGGAGTCGATCCGGCAGCTTGCGAACGGCAAGGTTGACGCCTTCATTGCGTCGCCGCCCACGACCTACGAGCTACGAGCGCAGCGAATCGGGCACGTCCTGGTCAACATGACGACCGACCGCCCCTGGTCGCAGTATTTCTGCTGCGTGCTGACGGGGAATCGCGAATTCATCCGCAGGAACCCGGTGGCGACGAAGCGCGCGATGCGGGCGATCTTCAAAGGCGCCAACCTCTGCGCGAACCCCGAGCCCGTCGCCAGGCACCTGGTGAACCGGGGTTTCTACAAGAATCACGACATGATCCTGCAAATGCTCCGCGACCTGCCGTACGCGCGCTGGCGCGACTTCGACAGCGAGGACTCGGTGCGCTATTACGCGCTGCGCCTGCACGAAGCCGGAATGATCAAGTCGAGTCCGCAGAAGATCCTCGCCGAGGCAACCGACTTCCGCTTTCTGAACGAACTGAAGAAGGAGCTGAAGACGTGATCACTCGCCGCGACTTTGTGCGCGCGGCAGGCGCTTTTGGGCTGACGAGTGGCTTACCGGTGCTCGCCGCCGAACCGCCGCCGGAGGCGACCCGGATCAGGCTGGTGCGTGAATCGTCCATCTGCCTGGCGCCGGTCTATATCGCCGAAGAGCTTTTGAAGGCCGAAGGGTTCCGCGACATACAGTACGTTCCGCTCGAAGGGACGCTGGGAACCGGGCAGATGTTGGGCGCGGGCAAGGCCGACCTCGGAGCGGACGCTGTACCGGCGCTAGTTCTCAATCTCGAAGCGGGGGATCCAATCGTCATTTTCGGCGGCTTACATTCAGGCTGCTACGAGCTCAAGGAAGTTCCCTACACACGCTGGCGCGAATTCGTGTCCGAAGATTCGGTGCGCTTCTACGCACTACGCCTGCATGAAGGTGGCATGATCAAAACGAGCCCGCAGAAGATCATCGCGCAGGGCACCGACTGGCGGATCTGGAATTAGCTGAAGAAGGAATTGAAGGCTTGATGAAGGTCGCTAGCTTGCGGGCTATTCTTTGCGCGCTCTTGGCCGCATGTGCCATGCCGGCGTGGGGCCACCCCGCAAAAGAAACCGGCCGCCTGCCGACGGTAGGCGCAGCACCCGCGTTCGCGCTCACCGACCAGTCCGGCGCCCGCGTGAGCCTTGCGGACCACCAGGGCAAGGTGCTTGCAGTTACTTTCATCTACGCCAGCTGCAAGGACACCTGCCCGCTGTTGACGGCGAAAATGGCCGCGATCCAGCGCAACCTCGGCGCCGACTTCGGACCGCGCGTGCGCTTTGCGTCGATCACGGTCGAACCCGAGATCGATACGCCGGCCGTGCTCAAGGACTACGCGGGCAAGTACAGCGCCGATCTTGGCGGCTGGAGCTTCCTGACCGGAACCAGTACTGAGATCAAGGACGTGGTGCGCCGCTACGGCGCGTTCGCCAAGCGTAGAAAAGCCGGTGACGTGGACCATCTCTTCCTCACTTCGCTGATCGACCGCAAGGGCATGCTGCGCGTGCAGTATCTCGGCTACCGCTTCGACCCCGACGAAATGTACAGGGACCTGCGCGCCCTGCTGCGCGAGTGATCAGACGCCTCGCGAACTGGCCGGCCGAGGTGGTGGCGCGGGCGCCGGCCTCAATCTACGCAAAGCTGTTGACTGCGTTCCTCGTGATCGCCGGGCTTCTCGTCATCGTCGGTGTCGTCGGGCTCGCCGCGCTCGACGCGGTGAACCGCCGCACCGAGGACCTGGTGAAAATCCAGCGCAAGATCGCCGCCTACCGGCAGCTCCAGCACGACACCAACGCACAGCTCTACAGCGTCGCCTCCGCGCTGCTCGTGCCCGACGAGCGCACGCTGGATGCGACGCTGCGGCAGTTGAACCAGTTCGGCTACGACCTTGACCGGCTGCAGTTTGTGGCGCGGGACGAGGTCGAGATCCTCGAGCGCGTGCGCAAGGACTATGAAGCTTTCATCGCCGTGGTCAATGAGGCCATCGAGCTGATCCGCGCCGGCAAGGTCGCGCAGGGGCGCGCGGCACAAATCGAGCGCGCGGGCCCGCTCGCCGACCGCCTGGAGCGGCTCACCAACGAACTCGTCAACAAGGCGGAGGCGGACATGCTCGCGCGGATGGACGAGAGCGCCGGGCATTACCACAGCTCGCGGCTCCTGGTCATTGCAATTGCGATCGTCAGCCTATTGCTGGCGCTCGGCCTCGGTTATTCGATTTCGCTGTCCCTAATCGACCCCGTGCGGAAGATGGGCCTGCGCTTCGACCAACTCGCGGCCGGGAATTTCTCCGAGCGCGTGAGCGTGCCCAACCGCGACGAGCTCGGCGTGCTCGCCGCGAATCTCAACCGCATGAGCGACGAGTTGGCGCGGCTCTTCAGCGAGATCGCGGAAAAGGGCAAGCAGCTCGAAATCGCGAGCCGCCACAAGTCGGAGTTTCTCGCCAGCATGAGCCACGAGCTGAGGACACCGCTGAACGCGATCCTGGGCTTCAACGAGATGATCCTCGGTGGAATTTACGGCGACGTGCCGCCCGACATGCAGGCGCCGCTCGCCCAGATGCAGACGAGCGGCAAGCACCTCTTGCGCCTGATCAACAACGTGCTCGACCTTGCCAAGATCGAGGCGGGGCGCATGGAGCTCTCGCTCTCGGACTATATGGTGCACGAAGTGGTGGAGAGTGTCCGCTCGACGCTGCAGTCGCTCGCGGCCGATAAGGGGCTGGAGTTCGCAGTCACGCTGCCTGCGGATCTTGTGCTTGCTCGCGGTGACGCGGGCCGCATCACGCAGTGCCTGATGAATCTCGCCGGCAATTCGATCAAGTTTACCAAGGCGGGCAAGGTCGAGATCGCAGTCGAATGCCGGGATGCGCTTCTCGTCTACCGGGTGACGGACACCGGCATGGGCATTCCGCCGGACAAGATCGGCAGCCTCTTTACCGAGTTCAAGCAGACCGACGCCAGCATCGCGAGTGAATACGGCGGCACCGGGCTCGGCCTGTCCATCAGCAAGAAGTTCATCGAAATGCACGGCGGCCGGATCTGGGTGGAAAGCGAACTGGGCAAGGGCTCGGCATTCATCTTCGAGATTCCGCTGCGTGTAAACGAAGGAGAGGCGGCATGAGCGGGAAGACAATACTGTACGTGGAGGACAACGAGCCGAATCGCATGATCGTGCGCGACCTCTTGAAGCGCACGACCTACAAGCTGATCGAGGCGCACGACGGCGAGGCAGGTGTCGCGATGGCGCTGGAACACGGTCCGGACCTGATACTCATGGACATTCAATTGCCGAAAATATCGGGCACGGAAGCCATGCGCCAACTGCGGGCCACGGCAGCCATGGCGACGACCCCGATCGTGGCGATTACCTCGTTCGCCCTGAGTGGCGACGAACAAAAGGCAAAAGAGGCTGGCGCCACTGCCTATCTTGCCAAACCCTATAGCCCATTCGACCTGCTGAAACTGATCCGCAAGTTGCTGCCCGAGGCATAGTCGGGGCGGCGCGCGCCGGCGCCGCGGCTTTCGTCGAGGCGCTGAATGACGCGACGAGCGCGAAGCCGGCGCCGGGCAACGGTCACGCGTCGTCCATTCGCTGCTCTGCGCGGCCGCGGCTCCGGCCCGCAGCTGCGCACACCGGCAAATCTCGACCAGACCATGCTATCGGTTTAAGATCGGACACGACCAAGTCGATCTGCGTGATGCAGATCAAAACCCGGTTGCGCATTATTGCGTGCCCGCGGAACAGCACGCAGGAATTCGTCGGCCAGGGTGCCCAGGGTTATGACCGATCTGCGTAAATTGGCACTTATTGCGACGATGGGAAAGAGAGATGTGCGGAGGTTTCTGCTTGTCGCGCTGTGTTTCGCAGCGAGTCAGTTCAGTGTGCCGCAGCGGGCGTGGGCTGCCGAGCAGTTCTACCCGATCAAGCCGATCCGCCTGATCGTTGCCTCGTCGCCCGGCGGACCGAATGATCTCATTGCGCGCATTGTGGCCGTGCCATGGGGCGACGCCCTGGGGCGTCCGCTCGTCGTGGACAATCGCGCCGGCGCAGCGGGCATGATCGGCACGGAAATCGTGGCACGGGCGGCGCCGGACGGCTACACGCTGCTGCTGGGGTTTCCCGGTCCATTGATCATCGGCCCGCTGCTCAGCGAAGCGCCGGCCTACGACGCGCTGAAAGACTTCGCCCCGGTTGCGCTGGCGGTATCGGCGCCGTTCGTCCTGCTGGTGAATCCGCACCTGCCGGCGAAATCGATGCAGGAACTCGTCGCGCTGGCCAAAGCGCGGCCCGGCAAACTCAACTACGCCTCCGGCGGCACGGGGATCAGCAGCCATATGGCAATGGAATTGTTCAAGCTGGTCGCCGGAATCAACATGACGCATATACCTTACAAGGGAGCCGGTCCGGGAATGACCGCTCTGCTGGGCGCTGAGGTCGACGCGCTATTCGCGGCGATACCGGCGGCGCTGCCGCATCTCAAGTCCGACCGGCTGCGTGCGCTCGCGGTGGGAGGCGCCCGCCGCTCCCCGCTGCTGCCCGCGGTGCCTACCATCAGGGAAAGCGGCTTTGCGTTCGATGTGTCGAGCTGGTACGGTGTCGTGGCGCCGAAAAATACTTCCCGGCGCATCGTTGCCCTACTGCACGCAACATTGGTTCGGACGTTGAATGCGCCGGCCATGCAAAGCCGGCTGGACGACAGCGGATTCGAGATCAATGCCTCGTCGCCTGAGGAGTTCACGCATCACCTGCGCGCGGAGATGGCAACCTGGGGCAAGGTCATCACCGCCGCGGGATTGAAAGCGAAATAAACCTGCGCGGTGCCGTGATCAGTCATGCGCGCGTCCGGTCGCGCGCGCGGCGCGCCGGCACCGGGCTCATGTAGAATTTGCCTGCACGTCACCAGCCGTCGACGGCAGTTACATATCAGGAGGAGATTCATGGCCCTGAAGTTGCGACCCCTTGCCTACCGCCTCGGCGCCGAGGTGTGCGATGTCGACGTGTCGCGCAACATGAGCGAGCAGGCGTTCGGCGAAATCTATCGCGCGTTTCTCGATCACGGCATCCTGCTCCTGCGCAACCAGAAAATCACGCGCGAGCAGCACATCGAATTCAGCCGCCGCTTCGGTGAACTCGACAACCACGACGCGCTGCCGCGCGACCGTCACCCACAGTATCCGGAACTCCTGATGGTGACCAACGAGCCCAAGCCGGACGGCTCGCCTTCCGACTCCAGCTATACCGGTCGCCAATGGCACTCCGACATGTCGTTCACGCTGGTCCCGTCGCTGGGCTCGCTGCTGCGTTGCGTGACCGCGCCGCCGGTGGGCGGCGATACTTTGTTCGCGAACATGTACGCCGCATACGACGCGCTGTCGGACGGCATGCGGCAACTGATCGACGATCTGCACGGCATCCAGTTGTCGGGCACGCGCAAAATCGCCGATGAGGCGAGCGGCGCCAGGCGCGCCGCCGAGCAAAAGCGCATCAATCCGCCGGTCGCGCAACCGGTGGTGCGCGTGCATCCGGAGACCGGGCGCAAGGCGCTCTACATCGGCGAGAAGGTCAAACGTTTCGACGGCATGACGGAGGAAGAAAGCCGGCCTTTGATCGACTACCTGTGCGGGCACGCGACGCGGCCGGAATTCGTCTACCGCCATCAGTGGCAGGAGAACGACATCGTGGTGTGGGACAACCGCTGCACCATGCATTGCGCGCTGGGCGATTTCGACGAAACCCGGTTGCGGCACATGGAGCGCACCACGGTGCTGGGCACGCCATCAGGCTACGTGGTGGCGCAAGCCGCGTGAAAGGTTTATACGTAACTTGCGGCGCACGGGTTGCGCGCGCTACTGACTTTCGATTCCCGCGGCCTTGGCGATACGCGCGTATTTTTCGAGGTCCTGTTTCAGGAATTGCGCGAACGCTTCCGGCGTGCTGCCGATCGGCTCGAGGTTGAGCGCCGCAAAGCGCTCGCGCGTGTCCGGCATTTGCACGATCTGGCGCACGGCCGCATTGACCCGGGCGACGACGTCTTGCGGTGTGCCGCGCGGGCCGTACATCCCATACCAGCCGCTGTTCTCGTAACCCTTGATACCCGCTTCGTCGACGGTCGGCAGATCCGGCAATTGCGTCGAGCGCTTCAATCCCGTGAATGCCAGCGGCCGCAGGCGCCCCGCCTGCACCATCGGCACCACCACCGGGCTCGGGCCGAACATGAGGGGAATCTGTCCGCCGAGCAGATCGTTGACGGCCGGACCCGCGCCCTTATACGGCACGTGGATGAACCTGACGCCCGCCATCACCTGGAACAATTCGGCGGCGAGATGGGTGCTGTTGCCGAAGCCGGCCGACCCGTACGCGATCTTGCCCGGGCTTGCGCGCGCCATTTCGATCAACTGCGTGAGCGAACGCGCGCCGAACGACGGATGCACGACGATGACGAGACCGCCGGAATTCGCAATATGGCTGATCGGCGTGAAATCGCGCAGCGCGTCGTACGGCAGTTTCCTGTATACGGCGGGATTGATCGTATGCGCGCCGGCGGTGATCAGCAGGGTATAGCCGTCCGGCGGCGAGCGTGCCGCGATCTCGGTGCCGATGATGTTGTTCGCGCCCGCGCGGTTGTCGATCACGACGTTCTGCGCAAGCACTTCGGCGAGCCGCAAGCCGACGATGCGCCCCACCACGTCGATCGCGCCGCCGGGCGCCGCCGGCACCACGAGGCGGATCGGGCGATCGGGATAGGCGGCTGCGCAGGCGCAGGTCCAGAGAAACAACGCAGACCAAGCAAATGCTCTTGCCATAGAGGGCACAGAGGGCAAGACCCATGAGTCCGATCGATGTTGCATAAGCGCTCCCTTCGTAAACTTTGTGCTCTGCTGCGTCAGTTCTTCATTGAACGTAGATCCTATGGTTTTTTGCAACCCTAGCGTTGGCCTATTAAAAACGAAGCGATGCATCGAACGCGCTCGATTTTGGCCATGTCCTACCCTTGCC
>JAYWDM010000493.1:0-3724 GCA_043779885.1 Betaproteobacteria bacterium
ATCACGCGCCACGATGAAGTGGGCGGTCTGATGCAGGCTGTCAATCGCATGCAACGGGAGATTCGCCACCGCGAACAGCAACTGGAAATGTCGCGGCAGCAGCGGTTTCACCACGAGAAGATGGCCGCGATCGGTTCTCTCGCGGCCGCGGTTGCGCATGAAATCAACAATCCGATCGCGGCGATTACGGGAATTGCGCAAGCCATCAGCGATGCGAAACAAACCCCGCTTTGCCTAAACGCCGGGGCCAACGGTTGCTATCCGGAGCTGATACTCGAGCAGGCCAAACGCGTCGCTACGATTACGCGCCAGGTCGCCGAGCTGACCGCGGCGCACCCGCCGGTCCTGGAACTGCTCGACCTCAACGCGCTGGTGACGAACACGTGCAACTTCATCAGCTACGACCAGCGTTTCCGCAGCATCGCCCTGGCCATGGAACTCGACCACGATCTGCCCGCGATCGAGGCTGTCGCCGATCATCTGACGCAGGTCCTGATGAACCTGTTGATCAACGCGGCCGATGCTCTGCAAGGCGTGACCGACCGCAAGCCGACCATTCGCGTCGTAACCCGCACCGCTGACAACGGGGTCCTGATTCGGATAAGCGACAACGGTTGCGGCATGGACCGCGCCGTTTTGTCGCGGGCATTCGAAGACTCCTTTACCACCAAGCCCATCGGCACCGGCTGCGGCCTCGGGCTGTTTCTGTGCAAGACACTGGTCGAACAGCGCGACGGTCGCATTGAGCTCGAATCGACGCTGGGCGTCGGCACCACGGCGCAAATCTGGCTGCCGCTTGAGCACCGGCAGCAGCTCGCGGCCTGACCGCCCGCCATGGCATTCATGCACGTTCTGGTTATCGATGACGAACCGGCGGTGCGGCAGGTTCTCGCTGCGGCCGTGAAGAAATGCGGCTATTCGGTGGATCAGGCGGCGACCGCCGCTGAAGCGGCGGCAAAGCTCGCCCGCGGCGACGTGGATGTAGCGCTGTGCGACCTCAAGATGCCCGACGGCAACGGCATCGATCTGGTGCGCAACAGCCGCGCCGCCGGAATCGACACGGCCTTCATCATGGTCACCGGGTTCGCGTCGCTGGAAACCGCCGTGGAGGCCCTGCGGGCAGGCGCTTTCGACTACATCATCAAACCCGCACATAACGAAGAAGTATTGCACCGGTTGTCGCAGATCGAGGCGATACGCGGGCTGCGCGAAGAAAACGTGGCCTTGCGCAAGGTGGTGAGCGACAGCGCGCCGAAGCGCTACCGGTTCACCTCACCCGCGATGCTCGAAGTGGAACGGCTGGTGCGCAAGGTTGCACCCACCGACAGCACGGTTTTGATCGCGGGAGAAAGCGGCACCGGCAAGGGAGTGGTGGCACGCGCGATCCACGAGCAGAGCGCGCGGCGCGACGCCCTGTTTCTGGCGGTCAACTGCAGCGCCATACCCGGCGAGCTTCTGGAAAGCGAATTCTTCGGCCACACCAAGGGTGCGTTCACCAGCGCCGACCGCGCGCGCAAGGGGCTGTTCCTCGAGGCTGAAAAGGGCACGTTGTTCCTCGACGAGATCGGCGAATTGCCGCTGCATATGCAGGCCAAGCTGCTGAACGTGATCGAGGACAAGGAGGTGCGGCCGCTCGGGAGCGAGCAGGTGCGTCATGTAAATACGCGGATCATTGCGGCAACCAACGCCAATCTCCTGGAAAGAGTCAACCAGGGCAGATTTCGCGAGGACCTGTATTTCCGGCTGAGCATGTTCCAGATTCCAATTCCGCCGCTACGCGAACGGCAGGCCGATATACGCGGGCTGATCCAGTTCCTGCTGCGCGACGCTCAGGCGGAAAGCCATAGAGCGCGGGTGATCGAAATCGATCCGATGGCCGAGGAAATCCTGCTCGCGTATGACTGGCCGGGCAACGTGCGGGATATCGAAAACGTGATCAACCGGGCGCGCATCCTCGCCGAAGGCGACTGTATTACCGTTGGTGATCTCCCCTCGGAGATAATCAAGGCAACCTCACCCCAGTTTACCGCCGGCACAACCGTTGCGAAAAACGGGGGTTTACGCGAGCAGTTGCGTACGCTCGAAGTCGATATTTTGCTACGGGCGATCGATGACGCTGGAGGTGACCGCAAGCTGGCTGCGCAAAGGCTTGGCATCAGTCTATCGACGCTCTACGGCAAGCTCGCCGAGCTGGAGCACCATTGAGATGCCCGGGATTTTACATCGCCGGGTTCCAGGTCCGCACCGGGCATAATCTTGTCGCAATTGTTTTTCATCGATTTATGAGTTGCAAATCGAAACGGGTGGAAGCAGCACGAATACGCCGCAAGATACAAGGAGATCCGAATGTGTAAATACAATGAGCAAGCGGCCAGCCATGCGGGCCGCGTAATCGTCGCCGCAATCGCGGCGGGCCTGTCGGTAATGCTGGCAAGCTGCGCCACCGCGCCTCCGCCAGCGGAAATGAAACGTCTGGTCTGGCCCGCGCCGCCCCTGACCACCCGCATCGAGTTTGTTCGTTCCATCGTCAGCGACAAAGACCTTAACCAGGACACTACCTTCAGCCAGCAGTTGGTCAATTTTCTCGGCGGTGAAATACCGACTCCCAACCGCATCGCCGAACCCATGGGGCTCGCGGTTTCCGACGACGGGAACCGTGTTTACGTGTCGGACTACGTCCAGCACGCCGTGTTCGTATTCGACTTCGCGCGGAAGACCTTCCTCAAAATCGGCAAAGACGCGCCCCTCGCCCAGCCGGTGGGGCTCGCCCTTGATGCGGACGAAAATCTTTACGTCGTCGAACAGGCGAAGAAAGGCATCAGCGTCTTCAGCCGCAAAGGAGAAACCATCCGGTTCATCACCGATCCCTCCGTCCAAAGACCCAGCGGCATCGCGATCGATCGTGAACGCAGGAAAATCTATCTCGCCGACACCGCCCACACCAAGTCGGAGACGCATAACGTCAAGATCTTCGATCTGGAAGGTAAGCTCGTCGGCACCGTTGGCCGCGGCAAAGGCAACGGACCGGGTGAGTTTATGTTTCCCACTTATGTAACGGTGGATCGACAGGGCAATCTCTACGTCACCGACACGCTCAATTCACGGGTTCAGCTCTTCGATTCCGCTGGAAATTATGTCAAGGACTTCGGCGAGCGCGGCAATAGCTGGGGAATGTTCGACAAACCGAAAGGCGTTGCGATCGACAGCTTCGGCAACGTGTATGTGGTAGATTCAGGGTGGAGCAATGTCCAGATCTTCAACCCGAAAGGACAGATACTGCTGTTTTTCGGCGGCCGCGGGCCGATCCCCGGCATGTTGAAAAATCCGACGGCCATTGCCATCGACAAGCAAAACCGCATATATGTGGCCGACTATCTCAATCACCGGGTTGAGATGTACCAACTCGTGAACACGACCACGACCGACAGCTTCCTCAGCCCCGCAGTCGAAACCAAAGCGAATACGAGCCCAGCGGAGAAAAAACCAGCCATCAAAAAATAACCCGTCACGCCGAAAGATAGAACTCTTCCATTCATTTGCCGCAAGCGCGCGGGGGCTCCCTCCCGCGAGACAGCGTGCTTGGGGGCCGGCAGCGGCGTTTTATATATGCTCCCCCCAAACCTTTTCACACCGAAAATCAAAAGCAAGTCTCGCCTGCTTGCGTTTCTGGTCGTGTTCGCAGTTCTAGCAAGCGCGCTTTTTCTGAGCGCCTGCACCCCGCCAA
>JAYWDM010000494.1:0-3723 GCA_043779885.1 Betaproteobacteria bacterium
ATGACGGAGCGCTATCCGCACGAGCTGTCCGGCGGCCAGCGCCAGCGCGTCGGCATCGCGCGGGCGCTGGCCATGCAGCCGTCGGTCATCGGGTGCGATGAGCCGGACTCGGCGCTCGACGTCTCCATCCAGGCGCAGATCATGAATCTGCTCGAAGACCTGCAGCGCGAGTTCAAACTCACCTATCTTTTCATAGCGCACGATCTCGCCGTGGTGCGCCACATCTCCGATCGCGTGATCGTGATGTACCTGGGCAAGGTGATGGAGATCGCCGACCGCGACGCGCTTTACAGCGACCCATTGCACCCCTACACTAAGGCGCTGCTCGACGCCGTGCCCATCCCGGACCCGGCGCTCGAAGCCAGGCGCGAGTATCTCGTATTGAGCGGTGAAGTGCCGAGTCCGCTGGATCCGCCGCGCGGCTGCGTTTTTCATACGCGCTGCCCGCGCGCCAGTCAGGAATGCGCGCTGGCGGTGCCGGAGTTGCGCGAAATCAAGCCCGGACACTTTGCGGCCTGCATCAAACTTTAGAACGACGGTCCACGAGCTGGAGGAGATGACGACATGAAAACGCTACGTTTGCTGACGGGGTGTGCGGCGGGCTTGCTCGCGTTGACGGTGATGGCCGCGGAAACGCCGGTTGCCGGCGGCCTGCTCAAATTTGCGGTCGGCGCCGAGCCGCCGAATTACGATTGCCACGCGCAATCGTCGTTCGCGTTTATTCATCCGGTGCGGCCGCACTATTCCACACTGCTCAAGTTCGATACGCCCAACTACCCGAAAGTCACCGGCGATGTTGCCGAATCGTGGACGGTGGCGAAAGACGGCCTGACTTACACGTTCAAGCTGAGGAAGGGCGTCAAGTTTCACGATGGCTCTGTCCTGTCCTCGGCAGACATCAAGGCAACCTACGAGCGCATAAGCAAGCCGCCGGCTGGCGTGCGGTCGCTGCGCGAAGAGAGTTACGCGGATATCGCGACGATAGATGCGCCCGATCCGCTGACCGTCGTGTTCAAGCTCAAAAAACCGAATGCCTCCATGCTGTCCAACTTCGCGAGCCCGTGGGACTGCATTTACAGCGCCGCGAAACTGAAGCTCGATCCGCGCTGGCCCGAGCGCAACGTCATGGGTAGCGGGCCGTTCACGTTCGTCGAGCATGTCGCCGGCTCGCACTGGAGCGGCCGCCGCTTCGACGGCTATTTCGAGAAGGGCAAGCCTTACCTGAACGGTTTTCTGGCGCTCTTCATCGCCGGCGCGCCGATGGTCAACGCGCTGGCGGCGGGCGAGATCATGGCGGAATTCCGCGGGCAGTCGCCCGCCGACCGCGACCGTCTGGTCAAGGCGCTCGGCGACAAAGCGGTCGTTCAGGAGTCGCCATGGGTGTGCAGTCTCGTCGTGACGTTCAACACGAAGAAAAAACCGTTCGACGACCCGCGCGTGAGAAAAGCGCTGTCGCTCGCGATCGACCGCTGGGGCGGCGCGCAGGCGTTGCAGAAAATCGCGCTGGTGCGCCACGTCGGCGGCCTCTTGCGCCCGGGCTACGAATATGCCACGCCGGAAGCCGAGCTGGTGAAACTGCCCGGCTTTTCGAAGGACCTCAACGCCTCGCGCGCCGAGGCGAAGAAACTGCTGGCGGACGCGGGCCAGGCGAACCTGACGTTCACGCTCACCAACCGCAACGTGGCGATGCCGTACACGCCCGTGGGCGTGTTCCTGATCGATCAGTGGCGCCAGCTCGGATTGACCGTCAAGCACGAGCAGCTCGAAACCAAACTGTATCTGGCCGCGCAGCAGAAGGAAAACGCGACGTTCGACGCCGCGCTCGACTTCAACTGCGACTACATGGACGAGCCCAACCTGCAGTTGCAGAAGTTCCTGTCGCACGACAAGTCCGCCATCAATTACGCGGGGCAGACCGACCGCGTGCTCGATGGCCTCTACGACAGGCAGTCGGGCGAACTCGACAAGAAAAAACGCATTGCGTTGCTGCGCGAGTTCGAAAAGCGCGCGCTCGAGCAGGCGTATACGATCCCGACCATCTGGTGGCATCGCATCATCGTGCTTAACAAGCAGCTCAAGGGCTGGCACATTACGCCGTCGCACTACGTCGGGCAGGACCTGGCCGACGTGTGGCTGCAGTAGTCAAGCAAGGAGTGACGGAGTGAAGGAGTGAAGGAGTGAAAAGTTCCCTCCCCCTCGTCGAGGGGGAGGGCTAGGGTGGGGGTATTCACCCTTCACCCTTCACCCTTCACCCTTCACCCTTCACCCTTCACCCTTCACCCCTCACCCCTCACCCTTCACTCCAACATGCTTCGCTACCTCATTAACCGCGCGCTGCTGATGATCCCGACGCTGCTGGGCGTTGCGATCCTCGTCTTCTTCATGCTGCGGCTCATGCCGGGCGATCCGGTGCAGACGATGATGGACGGCGCCAACGTGTCGAAGCAGGTCATCGACGCGGAGCGCGCGCGGCTCGGGCTCGACCAGCCGATTCATGTCCAGTTCGTGACGTGGCTGGGCAGCGCGCTCACGGGAGACTTTGGCTATTCGATGTGGACCGGCAAGCCGGTGCTGCATGAAATTGCGATCCGGCTCGAGCTGTCGCTCGAGGTCGCGGTACTCGCCACCATCCTCGCGGTTGCGCTGGCGCTGCCGCTGGGCACCCTGTCGGCGATTTTCAAAGACACCTGGATCGATCATGTTATCCGCGTGTTTTCGATTGCGGGCCTGGCGGTGCCGTCGTTCTGGCTCGGCATGATCATCATCCTCAGCCTCCTGACGCTGTTCTCGTGGATCCCGCCGCTCATGTTCACGCCTTTCATGCAGGACCCCAAGGCGAATCTGCTGCAGCTCATCTGGCCGGCGCTTGCGGTCGGCTACCGCTATTCGGCGGTATCGACGCGCATGATGCGCTCCTCCATCCTCGAAGTGCTGCAGGAAGACTACATCCGCACCGCGCGCGCAAAAGGCGTTTTTGAGCGGCTGGTGATTTCGCGCCACGCGCTGCGCAATGCGCTGCTGCCGGTGATTACCGTGATCGGGCTTGAATTCGCATTTCTGATCGGCGGGCTGGTGGTGACCGAGCAGGTCTTCAATCTGAACGGCATCGGCAAGCTTTTCGTGCAGGCGATCGCGCGCGGCGACTACACGCTCCTGCAGGCGCTGGTGCTGCTGGTGTCGGTGGTGTTCGTGCTGGTGAACTTCGTGATCGATATGCTGTACGCGGTGTTCGACCCGCGGATACGCTATCGCTGAGCCGGCTGCCATGTCCGCTATTGCCCCCGCCCTCAGCTACAAAGTGCCCACCCGCCGTCACCCGGTCGCGCAGTTCATTCTGCATCAGCCGCTCGGCGCCGGCGGTTTGGTGTTCATCGTGATCATGGCGCTCGCGGCCATCTTCGCGCCGTGGGTCACCCCGTATGATCCGCTGGCGGTTGATTTTGGCAGCATGCTCGCCGCGCCCTCGTGGCAGCACTGGATGGGCACCGACTCGTTCGGCCGCGATGTGATGACGCGCGTCATTTACGGCGCGCGTACCGCGCTTGCGGTGGGCTTCCTCGCGTCGTTCATCGGCTCCACCGGGGGAGCCGTGATCGGTGTCGTGTCGGCGTACTTCGGCGGCAAAATCGACATGCTCATCCAGGGAGTGATGGACATCCTGCTGTCATTCCCGATCATCGTGCTCGCGCTCACCGTGGTCGCGATGCTCGGCCAGAATATCGT
>JAYWDM010000495.1:0-10429 GCA_043779885.1 Betaproteobacteria bacterium
CCCACGCCGGATGCGTGAGCCGCGATTGCCATGCGAGCCTGCGGATTTCCGGGTCCGTGGTGTAGTAATGGATGTCGGATAGTTTTTCCGCCTTCGGATCGCGCGTCCACACGCCGTTGGGCCCGCGAAAATCCGGAATGCCGGAGTCGGTCGATATGCCGGCGCCGGTCAGCACCACCACGCGCCTGGCGGATTCGATCCAGCCGCGAACTTTCTCGATGGTCGCCAAAGATGTCTTGGTGCCAGCCATCACGCAACAGGCGTAGGGTGGGCAACTCGTTGCCCACGCGAATAGTCCGCGAAAATCCGGTGGGCAACCACGTTGCCCACCCTACCTGCTGTCATTGCGCCGGTCGAGCACGCGCTTGATTTTCGAAGTCTGCGCGACACCCGTGTAGCTGTCGAGTCCGCCGCGCGCGACGGCGCGCACGATGCATTTCACTCCCAGGCCCTCCTTGAAACGGCGGTCGAAATGCTCCTCGACGGCGCCGGCGCCGGCCGCGCCGTCCCTGAGTTCTATCATCACCGTCATCTCTTCGCGTCCCGCCGCCCCCGCGCGCTCGACGACGCAGAAATATTCACCGGTGCAGCGCGCGTCCTCCGCCACCAACGCGCCAACCGCTTCCGGAAATACATTGACGCCGCGCAGTTTGATCATGTTGTCGGCGCGCCCGAATATTTTGTCCAGCCGTTCGAGCGTGCTGCCGCACGCGCAGCGGCCGGTCCTGAAGGCGCTGATATCGTTGACGTTGAAGCGGATCTGCGGCGCGCTGTATTTGTAGAGGCTGGTGATGAAAATATTCCCGCGTTCGCCGGCCGCGACCGGACGCGCGGTGGCGGGATCGCAGATCTCGATGATGACCGCATCCTCATGGACATGCATGCCGTCCTGATGCGTGCACTCGCTCGCCACCATACCGGTTTCATTGAGGCCGTACGAATCCATGCACGGCGCGCCCCACAAATCCTCGATGCCCCGGCGGTCCTCGACGCCGAGATGCGAACCGAGGAGCCGCAACCTGAGGCTCTTCGGATCGATGCCCATTTCGTCGCGCGCGACCAGCGCCATGTGCCGCAGATAGGCGGGAAACCCGAGGATGACGTTGATGCCCCACGCGCGGGCAATTTCGACTTGCCGCCGCGTCGGCGTCGATGCGCCGCTGCCCGTCATCACCGGCAGCGCCCCGGAGTATTTCCACAGCGCTTCGCGTCCCATGAAGCCGCCATTGGTCAGGCCGAGCGAGTAGGTGACGAGCACGCGGTCGCCCGGGCGCACCCCCTGCATGGAGAGACGCCGGCCGCCGAGTATCGCCATGGTCTCGCGGTCCTGCGGCGCATAGAGCATGGGCCGCGGCAGCCCTGTCGTGCCGCCGCTCGTCTGCAGCACGAGCGGCATACGCGCGCCATCGGCCGGGGTCACGCCCATGAAATCCCCGAACGGCGGATTGCGCTCTATGCTCGCGCGGATGTCGTGCACCGTGTACGGCGGAATGCCGTCGAGGTCATCGAGCCCCCGGATGTCGCCCGGCTGCATGCCGGCGGCGCGCCAGTGACGCTGAAAAAACGGGATCTCCCAGGCGCGCTGCATTTGCGCGAGAAAACGCCGCTCCTGCAGTGCGCGCAACCGATCGCGTGGCATGCAGTAAACCGTGTCATAAAACGCGGGCGGCGGCGGATAGTCCGCGGTCAACTGCGCAAAGTCGAGAGACTGCCAGTAATAGGGTACGTGTTCGCGGTTCATTGTGTGTCAGGAGAAGCCTGCCGGTCGTGAATCGTTGGCGCCGGCAAACGATATGCCGCCGCTAATCGGCGTGCAGGCCTCTTTCCTTGATAACTCTGCCCCATTTGCCGAGTTCGCGCTTGAGGTGGCTGGCGAATTCCCCGGGAGTGCTGGCGATGATGTCGAATCCCCTTTGCTCGAACTGCCGCGAAAAGTCGGGCGCGCGCATTACCTGCGTGATTTTCTCGTTGAGCAACGCGACGATCGCCGGCGGCGTGGACCTGGGCGCAAGTATGCCATGCCAGGTAATGAATTCGTAGCCGGGCACGGTTTCGGCAATGGCCGGCAGATCGGGCTGGGCAGGCGAACGTTTGAGACTGGTCACGCCGAGCGCGCGCAGCCTTTTTCCTTCTACATAGGGCATGGTCTCCGAGATATTCGAAATCGAAACGCCGATTTCGCCGCTGATCGAGGCGATCAGCGCGGGACCGCCGCCCTTGAACTGGACCGCCACGATGTTGACCTTGCCGAGCAGGTTGAACAGTTCGCCGGCGATATGCGGATTGGTGCCGACCCCGGCGCCGCCATAGTTGAGCGCGCCCGGCCGCGACTTCGCCAGTTGCAGCAGTTCGCGCACCGATTGCGCCGGTACCGACGGATGCACCGCGAGCGCCGAGGGGGACGACGACAATAACGACAGCGGCGCGAAGTCGTTCACCGCGTCATACGGCACGCGGCTGAACATGAATCCGTTGGTCACGAACGGCAGCGTGTTGATCAGCAGCGTGTAGCCGTCGGGCGCCGCGCGCGCCACGAGTTCGGTCCCGATGATGCCCGAGGCGCCGCTGCGGTTGTCGATGATGACCTGCTGCGCGAGACTCTGGGCGAGTTTGGCGGCGACGAGGCGCCCGACGAGATCCACGCTGCCGCCGGGCGGGAAAGGCACCACCAGGCGCACCGGTTTGTTCGGATAACCGTCGGTTTGCGCAGGCGCGCCGCCGCACGGCGCGAAAATGATGCCGAGCACGGCCACCTGCCTGACAATTTTTTTCACGGCAACTTCTCCACGATGCACGCAAGCTTCCACTTACGCCGCACCGGCGTCAAGTGACTTCCAGCGTCGCGGCGCGGGGCGCGCAGGGCGCGAAATTTTCCGCGCACGCGGTATCATAAGCGCCCAATCCATCCACGCCGGGACGAGCCATGGGCGCCACCGCGACAATCGCAACATTTATCGCCAGGACATCAACGGCCGATTTTCCGCCGGGCAGCGCGGAAAAGGCCATGAAAGCAATCGCCGATACGTTTGCCGCGATCATCGCGGGCGCGGGCTCCGAAGTCGCCGCGCCGCTGCTGAAGTACGTCGATACCGCGCAGGCGCCGGGGCAAGTGCCGATTCTGGCCACGGGCATCAGCGTCGCGCCGGAAACAGCGGCGCTCGTCAACGGCACTTTCGGACACGCGCTCGATTACGACGACGTGTTGTCGATGATGCCCGCGCATCCCAGCGCCGTCATCCTCGCCGCGCTGCTCGCGAGCATCGATGGCAAATGCGTGAATGGCCGCGCTTTCATTGAAGCGTATATCGTCGGCGTCGAAGTCGGCGGCAAAATCGGCCTCGGCATGACGAACGGGCATTATCAGCGCGGCTTTCACGCGACCGGGACGCTCGCGCTTTTTTCCGCGCTCGCCGCGCTCGCGAAATTGCATCGGCTCGAGGTTCCCGTGACACAACAGGCGTTTGGCATCGCCGCATCGATGGCGAGCGGCGTGCGGCGCAACTTCGGCACGATGACCAAGCCCCTGCATACGGGCATCGCCGCGCGCAGCGCCCTGACTGCCGTGCGCCTCGCGGCCGCCGGGTTCACTGCCGCGCCTGATGTGCTGGAAGCCCAGGCCGGATTCTTCGCGGCCTACGGCGTGCCGGAATCGAACGCGGACCTGGCGTGCAAGGGTCTCGGCGCGCCTTTCGTCATCGTTGATCCCGGCCTCGCATTGAAAAAATTCCCGTGCTGCTACGCGTCCCACCGCGCGATCGACGGCCTGCTTACATTGCGGACCAAACTTGCTTTCGATGCCGCGGCGGTCGACAGGGTAATCTGCCGGATGCCGCCGGGCGGCATGCATGTGCTGACTTACCCGCGCCCGGTGACGGGACTCGAAGGCAAGTTCAGCCTGCACTATCCGCTCGCCGCCGCCGTGCTCGACGGCGGCTGCGCGCTGTGGACGTTTACCGATGAAGCGGTGCGCCGCGCGGCAATCGAATCGCTCTATGCGCGCATAGACGCGGCGGAAGATCCGGCATGCCGCGGTGACGATCCGCTATTCGCGACGCGCAGTTCCGGCAGCAAGGGCTTCGTCGAAGTCGAGGTGCGGCTTAAGGACGGACGCACGGACCGCATACGCGTGGATCACGCCCCCGGCTCGCCCGCGCGCGAACTCACGTGGCATGACCTGCTTGAAAAATTCCTCGATTGCGCGCGCCACTCGCGCCGGATCACCGGGGAGCAGGCGCAAAAAGCCTTTACAACCCTGCGCGAACTCGAAACAATCGGCGACATTGCCGAACTGACCGATCTGCTGCGCTGACCGCCAGGCACTGGGACTCGATGCAAACGCTGCAATTCGCCGGCGCACGGATGCGCACAATCACAACTGGCCAGGATCCTTCATGGTGAACATGCTGAAACTATCGATCGCACTCGCCGGTGCGACGGCATTTCAGGTTGCGTCGGCGCAGACCTACCCCACGCGCCCGATACGCCTGATCGTTCCGTACCCGCCCGGCGCCAGCACCAATGACATCCTCGGCCGCGCACTCGCGGCGCGCCTGACCAGCGCACTCGGACAGCAGGTCGTGGTGGACAACCGCTCCGGCGCCAGCGGCAACATGGGTTCCGAACTTGCGGCAAAGTCCACCCCCGATGGCTACACGCTGCTGATCGGCGTCGCCGGCCCGCTCGCAGTCGGTCCGAGCGTGTATTCCAAGCTCGGCTATGACCCGATCAGGGACCTCGCACCCATCGCGATGTTTGCGTCGATACCGTATGTCTTTGTCGTCAACCCGTCAGTTCCCGCGAATAACGTCAAAGAGCTGATCGCGCTCGCCAAAGCCAAACCCGGGCAGTTGAACTTTGCGTCGAGCGGCAACGGCGGCTCGCCGCACCTTTGCGGTGAACTTTTCAAGACGATGGCCGGCATCGACATCGTGCATATCCCGTATAAAGGCGCCGGCATCGCGATGATCGATGTGCTGAGCGGGCAGATCCCCATGATCTGCACCGGCGCCACCGCGCTGGCGGCGCACATCAAGGCCGGCCGCGTGCGCCCGCTCGGCGTGGCGAGTCTGAAGCGCACGCCGCTGATGCCCGAACTGGCGACGATCAGCGAGCAGGGTCTGACCGGCTTCGAGGTCAACTCCTGGAGCGGCCTGCTGGCGCCGGCGAAGACGCCGGAAGCGATCATTCGCCGCCTCTACGACGCGGTCGCCAAAATCGTCCACGGCGATGACATGAAAAATTTTCTGGCGAGCGTCGGCGCCGAGCCGGCGCTGATGGACCCCCGCGAGTTCGGCGCCTACCTCAAGGCCGACACCGCCAAGTGGGCAAAGGTCGTCAAAGCGGCGAACCTGAAGGTGGACTAGCAGTTTGCCGACTGTCGCCACAGCCGCCATCAACCCGTCATGCCGACAAAAGTGCCTGTGCAAAGAAGAGCTGAAGGAAAGACTTTTCACTGTCGGCCGTTTCTGCCTTGCGACCCGGGGTTGCTGTTTGATACACTGATTTCGCTCCACACAACCGGAGCATCACGGGAGAAAACCATGTTTACACGTTTCCGCGCTACGGCTGCATTTGCGCTGCTGTTACTCATTTCACTCGATGCATCGGCCGGAGGCGCCGAAACGCGCTGCGAGCGCGTGCTCAAGGAACTCGGCAATAAACTCAGTGCCGCGACCTGCGTCGAAAGCACGGACCTTACCACCGCCAATCCGCTGACGACGCCGGCTAACAACTCGCTGCCGGGCCTGCCCGCCTTTGCCTTCACGCCGACGACCGACCGGAACGTGATCGCGCCCAGCGCCGCCAAGCGCGCGCCGATCACCATGGTGGTGCCCGGGGTGCAGATCAACGGGTACATCGCTGCGGACTCGACCGGCCAGGCGCGCTTCCTGTTGCGGATACCCAACAACTGGAATGGCCGGCTGGTGGTTGCCGGGGCATCCGGCACGCGCAGCGAATTCAACGGCGATTTCGCGTGGAGCGACTACGTCGTGCAGAAAGGCTATGCCTACGCCTCACAAAACAAGGGCGTGCTCAATCTGCAATTCACTACTGCCGCGGATCCGCTGGGTTGCAGGCTCAATCCGGCATCGGGCCTGTACGTCCGTTTCTACGACAACGAGGCGGGCCAGCCCTTCACGCGCTGGAGCGATTACATGACGTTGGCGGCGCGGCTGGCCAGTGACGGCGTGAAGGCGGGCGCGGGTCAAAAACCCAAATATACCTATGCGGTGGGCACTTCCAACGGCGGCTACCAGGTGCGTCGCGCGATCGAAGCGGCGCCCGAAGTGTTCGACGGCGGCGTCGATTGGGAGGGCACCTTCGTCGACGCGGACGCGCCCAATCTGCTCACCGATCTGCCGCCGGCCATTCTCAATTGGCCGGACTACGTGGCGTCCGGTTTCAATCCCGACAGCACCGCGGCGAAGAACATCCGCGCCGCCGGCTATCCGCCCGATATCATTGCGGGCAGCGCCTCGCTGTGGAGGAACTACTGGGCGTCGTTCTGGGAGGTGACGCAATGCCAATGGCAAAAACGGCTCGACCCCGCCTACAACACTTATGGCAGTGGCACCGGCTCCTATAACTACATCAGCCGGCTGTCGTATTCCGACGTCGGCGCCCAGCTTGCGGCTTTTGCGACGACCGGGAAAATCCAGCGGCCGCTGATTACGCTCGCCGGCACCATGGACGCACTGCTGCCCATCGACCACCACGCCCGCGCGTACGCGCGCCAGGTGCAGGCCACGATGAAACCCAAAAAGGACAAGGACGACGACCAGAAAAACGCGTACCGGCTGTACGAGGTGCAGAACGGCAATCACATTGAAACCTATCAGGACACTTTTTCGCAGCTCGAACTCATAACGCCCCACGCGCAGCGCGCTTTCGATCTGCTGGTGCAGCAGGTGGAACGGAACATACAGCTGCCGCCCGACCAGTGCATCCCCCGCAGCGGAGCCATTGCCGACTCGCCGGTGCAGCCGGGACACTGCGCCAATCTGTTTGTGCCGTGAAGAATTAACCGCTGCCGGCGCTGGATGAACTCCAGCACCGCCTGCGCGAAAACATCCGCGCCGCTCACCGCGTCGTGATACGGCTTGCCGGACAGCGCCAGAATCGCATCCGCTGCACGCCGAGCCTTCGCATTTGCATGCTCAGGGCACGTCGAGCTCGACCAGCGGCCCGTACTGCTGGCCGCCGTAGACGTCGGTGTCGTTGGTGTCCCCCGATATCGTCGGCCGCGGGATCGTGATCTTGATGGCACTGGCCGCGTCGTAGTTGATGATCACCACCACCTCCGGCGTCAGCCGGTAGGTTTTGGCGAACCATGCGGCGTTGATGGTCTTCGCGTCGCGCACTTTCTCGTAGGTCGCGTGGTCCTTGAAGATCACGTCGAACGTGAGTTCGAACGGTCCGGCGTTCTTGCTGCGTATCAGTTTCGTGACTTGCCATAGTTTGGGCATGCGGGTCTCACACTTTCTGGTAGTCGATTTTGAACATCTCGAGCGGCGAAGCCGGCTCGACGACGTGGTTCAGGTTGAAACGGTAGCTCGCGCCGCGCGTGATTTCCGCCGGCGAATACGGAAACGCAATCGACGTGATGAGCCCCGTCCATTCCGGCACCGGATAATGCACCGCCATGTGGCCGACCGATTTCATGATGGCCGTCGCGAGGTCCTGCGATTCGGCGGTGGTCTGGAACAGCAGCCCGACTTCATGCCCGATTTTCGTCTCGCTCTCGAGCCGCCCCATCGTCGCGTCCCTGCCGAACACGCGCACCTGAAATTCGTACTTCTTTTCGACGTCGGCGCCGAACACGGCGCGCAGGCGGTCCTTTATCGCCTTGACCATCCCATCCAGCCACGAGTCGAGCTGGCGCAGGATAATCGGGTCGCGCACGCTGCCGATGATAATGCTCTGATAGCCGGCGAGTTCGGCGCCCTCGAGCTTGATCGTGTAGCGCGCGGCAGGCTTGAACGTGCTGCCCGACACCCTGACCGCGCGGTCGGACACCGCTTCGTACTTCGCCGAGACCGTATTGAGCACGCCGGAGGGCTCGACCAGTTCGTACGGCGTGGAGTTCTCATAAAGGTTATGCGACGCAACGCTCACCGGATCGCAGCGGTAGTCGGGATTCGGCGGCTCGATGATGAAATGCTCGTCCGTCAGCGTGACGAACATGCAATCGGGGTATTTGCGCTGCACCACGCACGCCGCGCCGCATTCGAGAATTTTCGCGGCGTGCCATACCGTCGCCGGATTGAAACCGTTCATCACCGGCATGGCCGAATAAATCGAGGTATCGCTCGAGCGCCCGGCGATGATCACTTCGGCACCGTTCTGCAGCGCTTCGATATACGGCTCGATGCCGCACATGCCGACGATGTGCGCGCTGCGGTCGATCACGGCCGCGCTGATTTCCGGCGCGTTCGCGAGCGGCGTGATTTTGCCTTCGCGCAGCTTCTGCTTGAGATAACCCTTGTCCTGCTCGCAGTGGATCGCCGCCAGCCTGAAACTCAATTTCTCTTCGCGCGCGATGTCGCGGGCTATCCCCACCAGGCGCGCGAGCTGGTCGTTGTTGCCGGCGGTGCACGCGGTGCCGACGATCACCGGTATTTTCGCCGCGCGCGCCGCCAGCAGCATCAGGCGCAGGTCACGCTTGTTGGCCGAATCGGAAAAATTCGTGTCGCTCGATCCCAGGTAGTAGGGTCCCGGATCGGTCGAGCCGGAGTCAGCGCCGATGAAATCCGGCTTCAGGGTCATCGCGTGCCGCAGGGTTTCTTCGCGGAAGCCCGAACCCAGCATGCCGGTCGCTGACAATATGCGTATTTCCTTCAAGAGTTGCTCCTTCTGTTGATTCCCTGCATGCCGCAGAGCACCGGCCAGCGGATGCGCGACGTACAAGTGCGATGTGCCAATTATAGTATTCTCGCAGCGACCGGGTTGAGCCCGGAAACGGTTGAGTTACGCAGGGACGCCGCTGTATCCGTGTCGCCCGGGCGCCGGCTCGTCGACCTCGCGGGTGACGGGCATGCAGCGGTACACCGGTTTGATGTTTCGGCGTGCATCGGCGTTTATCGGCGGCCCATCGCATTTTCAATATTTGTGTCAGCAAAGGGAGAGTCATGAAATTCGGACGTTTCGATCAGCAGGGCCGTGTCTTCTACGGCAGCGTCGAAGGCGACACCGTCGTCGAGCTTGACGGCTCGCCGTTTGCCACTTACCGCGTGACCGGCAAGCGCCACGCTTTGTCCGCGCTAAAAGTGCTGCTGCCGTGCCTGCCCGGCAATTTCTATTGCGCGGGGCTCAATTACCTCGCCCACATCGAATGGGGCAACAAGCGCAAAGGCACTAACCGCAAGCCGCCGGAAAAAGCCGACGTCGGCTACCGCTCGAACAATGCGCTCATCGCCACCGGTGAAACGATCGTCATTCCCGCCGATTCGCCGGGCCCCGTTCAATACGAAGGCGAGCTCGTGGCCGTGATCGGCAAGCCGGCGCGCAACCTGTCGGAGGCCGATGCGCTCTCGTGCGTATTGGGCTACACGCTGGGCAATGATGTCAGCGATCGCGGCTGGCAGGCGTCCGACCGCACGCTGTGGCGCGCCAAGAACTGCGATACGTGGAAACCGATGGGGCCCTTCATCACGACCGGCCTCGACCCGATGAACCTTACGGTGTCGGTCAACGTCAACGGCGCGCAGGCGGCCGAATACACGACCGACAAGATGCTGTTTTCGGCGCAACACTACATCGCGGAGATTTCGCGCTACATGACACTGTGGCCGGGCGACGTGATCTGGCTCGGCACCGACAACGCGACGCTGCCCGATCTCAAGCACGGCGACGTGTGCGAAATCATTCAGAAAGACATCGGCGTATTGCGCAATCCGGTGGTGCGCGCCGGCGCGTGAGTGCCGCCGCCGCGCGCGGAGAACGCCCTCCGTTGGCACGGCCGTCAAGCACGCAAGGCCGGTGTTTGACGTAACTACATAATGTAGTTACACTATCAAGCGTGGACTACGATTGGGACGAAGCCAAACGCCTGCGTAACCTGCGCAAACACGGCCTCGACTTCATGGATGCGGATTTGGTGTTCGAGGCGTCACTCAAAATCACGGTTGACGCAGCGCACGCCGAAGACGACCGCTATGCCGATTTGGCGGAAGTAAACGGTCGGGTGCTGATGTTGGTGTACACGCTGCGCCGGCAAACGGTGCGTTGTATATCGCTGCGGGTCGCCAGCCGGCGGGAAAGGAAGCTCTTCGATGAAGCGAAAAATCGTTAAGCAATCGAGCGCGCAGCTCGACTCGGCGCGGCAGGCGGGTAAGAGCCGCACCGACTGGGCGCGCGTCAAAGCCACACAGGATTCGGCAATAGATTTTTCCGATAGCCCCGAGTTGACTCCGGATGCGTTCGCGCGTGC
>JAYWDM010000496.1:0-3714 GCA_043779885.1 Betaproteobacteria bacterium
CTCACGGACTCGATGCGGTCATTCGCGCGGCGGAATTTCTCCAGCCACGCGCTGGTGGCGGCGATGTCTTTGATCTCCAGCGCTTCCTTCAGGTCGCCGCCGGTGGAAAACACTTTTTGATTGCCGGTGAGCACGATCCCGCGCACAGCGGGGTCCGCATCGAGGTCCGCCAGCTCACGGTCAATCGCTTCGAGGACCGCCGCGCTCAACGCGTTCTGCTTGTCCGGTCGATTGAACGTAACGATCACCGCCGGCAACCGGCGCTCGATCAGCAATAGCTCGGCCATAGGCCCTCCTCAACCCACCATCGCGAAACCGCCGTTGACGCTGAGTATCTGGCCGGTGATGTGGCGCGCGGCTTCCGAAGCGAGGAACACGGCCGTATTGGCGATATCCTCCGGTTCGCCGATACGGCGCAGCGCGTAGGCGCGCCTGACCTTCTCCTCGCGCTCTGCCGCCTTTTCCTCGCCGATCTTGGCCGTGAGTTCGCGCAGCATCCCCAGGCGCATCGGCGAATTGGTCGCACCGGGTGAGATTGCGTTGACATTGATGTTGTAGCGGCCGACTTCCCTGGCGATCGACCTGGTAAAAGAAATCACGCCGCCTTTGGCCGCGGAATAATTGCACTGCCGTTCCTGCCCGACGCGCGCGGCGTCGGTCACTATGTTGATCATCTTGCCGAATTTGCGCTCGACCATGCCCGGCAGGACCGCGCGCGCGCAATTCATGGTGCCATACAGCGTTACCTTGATTTCCTTGTCGCAGTCCTCCGGCCGCGTCTCCAGAAACGGCTCGTGCGCGAGCAAAACCGCGGCGTTGTTGACCAGTATGTCGATGCGCCCGAATTCGGCCTCGACCTTGCGCACCATCTCGCGCAGGGCCGCGAGGTCGGTGATATCGCACGGCGCGGCCAGCGCCGCGACGCCGGCCTGCCGCACCAGCGCCGCGGTTTCCCCGATGCCTTCGGCATTCACGTCGTTCACCGCGATGCGCACGCCCTCGGCGGCCAGCGCGAGCGCGATGGCGCGTCCTATGCCCTGGCCGCTCCCGGTGATCAACGCCACCCGCTGCTTGAGTTTGAGATCCATGCTGATCCTTTCTGTCGTGCGGACCGGCGCGCGGCCCTGTTGCTACGGCCGCCCGGCGCGCCCCGGTGCATAATCCGCTGCGGAATTCATGTTCTATTTTATGATACAACGTTCTGATTACTGTAACGCACGCTGAACCAGCGTGTCAAGTTATGCGCGCCGCGCGGCGGCGTGAATTCATGCGGTCCGCCGCCGCCGCTGCCGCTGCCGACGCGCTTGTTGGCGAACGACCTTGCCCGATTCGGTAGCCCGGAAGGAGCGCAGCGCATTCCGGGGATAGTCGCATCACGCAGACAACCGAGACCTCCGGATTTCATTTCGCTCATCCGGGCCAGGCGCGCTGCCGCCGATGATGACGAAGCGATTATTGCGCGAGCGACAGGGTCCGGATGGGCGCGACGCACTGCGGAATCCATGCTCAGAAGTTGCCCCGTTTGATGCCCGCGCGCCGCAGGACCTCGGCGATCTTGGTTACTTCAGTCCTGATAAACCCGCTGAATTTTTCGGGCGTATCCGCCACGACCTGGGCGCCCTCGCCGATAAGCCGCTCGTGCATGGGCGACGTCTTGAGGATGTCCGCGATTTCGCCGTTCAGTTTTTTAACCACGGCGCGCGGCATTCCGGCGGGTCCGATCACACCCCATAACTCGGTAACGTTGACGCCGGCGAAGCCGGCCTCGGCGGTGGTGGGCACGTCGGGCAGCGCCGGCAACCGTGTCGCGGCCGTCGTGGCCAGCGCCCGAATCCGGCCGGCGGTGACATACGGCAGGGTCGACGTGATGTGGGTAAACGCCGTCTGGATCTGCCCGCCTATCAAATCCACGTACATCGGGCCCGCGCCCTTGTACGGAACGTGAATGATCTCCACGCCGGATTGCTGCTTGAATAATTCCATGGCGATATGGCCGCTGGAGCCGATGCCGCCGTTATCGCCATAGGACAACCCGCCGGATTTCGCTTTGGCAAAATCGATCAGTTCCCTGACCGAACGGGCCGGCACCGTCGGGTGCACGACCAGCACCAGCGGAAACTGCGCGCCGAGTATCACCGGCGTGAGGTCTTTTCTCACGTCGTATTTGAAATCGCCGTACACGCTTTGATGCGTGAGGAAAGACTGCGCCACCGCCATCACCGTGTAACCGTCAGGCGGCGCGAGCGCTATCAGGTTGACGGCTATAGCACCGTTTGCACCGGGCCGGTTATCGACCACGACCTGCTGCCCGACGCGCGCCGCAAGCCGCTCGCCGACGAGGCGCGAAATCGTGTCAACCGCGCCGCCGGGCGGAAAGGGCTGCACGAAGCGTATGGATTTCGACGGAAAATCCTGCGCCCATGCCGGGCCGGGCGCAACAACGCAACAAACCGCGGCCACCATTACTCCATACGCGAAACGAACCATCATTGCCCCCTCCGTGAATTATTCCTGCGTGCGTGGCGCTGCTTTGTGAATGCGCGGCGCCGCCTAAAAATCGACGCTGCCTTCCGCCCCCTTGAAGACGTCCGCCCACTTCCTGATTTCCGCGTCGAGATAAGCGGTGAACTGCTCGGGCGTGCCGGCGACCGGGGCCGCCCCCAGGTCGGTCAACCGGCTCTTGATGTCCGGCAGGTTCAGGATGCGGACGATCTCGGTGTTGAGCCTGGCGAGAATCTCGCGCGGCAAACCCGCCGGCCCGACGATGCCCTGCATCTCCTGGGTATCGAAGCCCGGCACCCCCGACTCGGCGACCGTCGGTAATTCGGGCAGCAGATAAAAGCGCTGCGGGCTGGTCACCGCAATCGAGCGCACCTTGTTGGCGCGCACCACCTGAATGATGGACGCGACCGTCGCGAAGTAAACGGGCACGTGGCCGCCGATCACATCGATCGTCGCCGGACCGCCGCCCTTGTACGGTATGTGCACCATCCTGGTACCGGTCAGTTTCATGAAAAGTTCGGCCGCGACGTGGCCGCCGGTACCCACGCCGCCGCCCGAGGCAAATCCGAGTTCTCCGGGGCGTGCTTTGGCAAGCGCGATCAGTTCCTTGACCGAATGTACTGGCACCGAAGGATGCACCACGAGCACGCTTGGAATCTGCGCCACCAGAGTGATCGGGGTAAAGCTGCCGGGAACCTGGAACGGCACCTTGCGATACAGCGTCGGATAAACGGTGAAATTGAGCGAAACGCCGCCGATAACATAGCCGTCGGCGGGCGCCTTGGCGACGATATCGGTGCCGATTACGCCGCCACCGCCGGCGCGATTATCGACGATGACCGGCTGGCCCCAGCTTTCGGCGAGTTTCTGGCCGACCGAGCGGGCGACGATGTCCGTTGCGCCGCCCGGTGAAAACGGCACGATCCAGCGGACAGGCTTGCCGGGAAAACTTTGCGCGCCAACCGGACCGCCGTACACCGCCATCACACAACCGAACAACGCCGCCACTCTGCGCACTTTGACTGTCATTGCTTTTCCTTTGTTCGACACCGCGTGTGCAGGTTCGATAGCCTGTCCATCGTTGTCACGCGGGAGTAAGTTTGATTGACTGCGGCCCGCCTGCTGGATGGACCATGCCCGTCCATTCTGCGAACACCTCATCGCTATCCGCGCCCAATGCCCCGATCGCACGCGTGATTGCCGTCGGGGTCG
>JAYWDM010000497.1:0-3708 GCA_043779885.1 Betaproteobacteria bacterium
CCAGCAATCTCGCCGCTTATCAGCAACAGATCGCTGCAGGCTGGACCGGCGAGGGCATCGTGATGTGCGCGCAGCCCTGATGCTGTAGCGACGCCGCGCCGGACCGATGCCGGGGAGCGCGTGTTGCGTTCGCCGGTTCGGTAGGTGCCTGCTAGAATCGTCCGATGAATGCGCCATTCGATATTGCCGCGTACATGCGCAGCGTCGGGCAACAGGCCCGCGCGGCATCGCGCACGATGGCCGCCGCCGACACCAATGCGAAGAATCGCGCGTTGCGCTTTGCTGCCGACGCGCTCGAGCGCGACCGCGACCGTCTGCTGGCTGCGAACGCGGGAGACCTCGCGCGCGTCAGGGACGCCGGTTGCGACGCGGCGTTCATCGACCGCCTGACATTGAGCAATGCTTCCGTCAGCGCGATGGCGGAAGGGTTGCGCCAGATCGCGCAGTTGCCCGACCCGATCGGCGCCATCACCGACCTTAATTATCGCCCCAGCGGCATCCAGGTCGGGAAAATGCGCGTACCCCTAGGCGTGATCGGGATCATTTACGAATCGCGTCCCAACGTGACCGCCGATGCGGCGGGCCTGTGCCTCAAATCAGGCAACGCGACGATCCTGCGTGGCGGGTCCGAGGCGGCGCAATCGAATCAGGCGATAGGCGCCTGCATGCTCGAAGGCCTGCGCGCCGCCGGACTTCCCGAGAACGCGGTGCAGGTGCTGGCGACGACCGATCGCGCGGCGGTCGGGCTGCTGATCACGATGCCCGAGCACGTGGACGTGATCGTTCCGCGCGGCGGCAAGAGCCTGATCGCGCGCATCGCAGCCGAGTCGAAAGTGCCGGTGATCAAGCATCTGGATGGCAATTGCCACGTCTACGTCGACGAGCGCGCCGATCCGGACAAGGCGGTGCGCATCGCCGACAACGCGAAGACCCGTCGCTATGGCGTCTGCGGCGCGATGGAAACGCTGCTGGTGCATGCTGCGCACACCGAAACGCTGCGGCGCATCGCGGCGATCTATCGCGACAAGGGCGTGGCGATGCGTGGCTGCGAGCGGACCCGCTCGATCATCGCGGATGTCGAGCCGGCGACCGAACAGGACTGGTATACCGAATACCTCGCGCCAATCGTCAGCATCCGGATTGTCGATTCGCTGGACGACGCGATCGCGCACATCGAGAAATACGGCTCGCATCACACCGATGCCATCATTACCGAGGACTATACGAATGCGCGGCGCTTCATCCGCGAAGTCGATTCGGGGAGCGTGATGGTCAACGCTTCGACGCAGTTTGCCGACGGATTCGAGTACGGATTGGGGGCCGAGATCGGCATCTCGACCGACAAGATCCACGCACGGGGACCCGTTGGGCTGGAAGGGCTGACTTCGCAGAAGTGGGTGGTGCTGGGCAACGGCGAAGTGCGCGCTTGAGTCTGATTTCGCGCTGACCGATATGCAGGTCATTAGTATCGCTAGCCATCGTCGATACCCTGGCGCGAAAGCATTTTACGACGCGCGCGCATTGAACGCGATCGGCGATCTCGCCGATCGCCGAATCGTTGACGGATACCGCAGGAAGAACTCAGGGGAGGCGACGGATGGTGATTCTTGCCACCGGATTCCGCCAGTCGCGAAGCGCGGGGTTAAGCTGTCCTACGCCATGGATGCCGGCGTGAATATGCACATAACCCTCGCCACCGCCCGGTGCGAGCCCGCCGCCGCCACCGGAAGGGTTAGTCGGCGAAATGCATTCGACGAATCCCGGCCCGGGAATGGACGCGCAAAGTTCGTCGTTTCTTTCGGTACCCGCGTCGTACGCAGGCGAAAACAGGGTAATCGAGTCACTCCCGTCCGGACCTTCGGCGTCGTTGACCGCGAAAAACGCGTCGTTGGTCGGAATCAGCATGGCCGCGACGCTCACGTTGTCGAAACCGCCGCGTGTGCTCACCGGCTGCGTGACCGACTGACCTGGGCTCAATAGCGCACCTGAATTGACGACCTCGCGCACATTGGGATTGGCAAGCAGCAAGGCGGTCATTGGACCAACATTTCCTTCCTCGGCCAACGTCTTGAGTTGCGGACTCGCCGCACTGCCGAGATTGAACAGCCGTACGCCCGCTTTGTGCGTAGCGACCAGAATCGGCGTGAACCGCTGTCCGCGTGTCAGGTTCGTCACGGTGACTTCGAACTCTGCCGCGGATGCCGCCCCCGCGGCGCCCATCAGCAACGCGCCGCCAGCAGCCAACCCGCACATTTTTAGCGTTCGTGTGAAACAGTTCATTTTGTGGTTCTCCTTTGATACGTTTTGAGGGATTGCGCTTTGCGAACCTCTCACCGTCAAGTTCATCGCACGAGTTTGCGCACGAGTTTGCTCGCGGGCTAACGCACGCAGTCGACGAACCTGAGATCAAACGGCCCAGCTTCCTTCGCCGGGCACGCGCCGCATAACGCCCTTGCTGACCGAAATTCGTTCGCTTCAGACGGTCTAAACGGTAGTTCGAACGGAAGTGGCGAATGGTTACACCGGCACGAACATTTCTTGGCGACGCTACCCGCAAGGATGGGCCGCGTCCCGGTCGCTGGATCGCTACCAGCGCAAGAGGAGCGGCCCCACCAGAGCCCCCGCGGCGGCCGGGATCAGCATGCCGGCCAGATACCAGGCGCCGAGGAACGGCGCGGCCATTTCGATGCAATACAGGGCATACGCGAGCGCACCGACCGCACCTGCGAGAAGTCCGGCGGCCGCGCCGGCGAGTACGAGGCGCGTGGGCGCGAGTCCTCTCATCGCCCACATCGCCGCCACGAAAACGGGCGCCGAGAGGATCGCGATATTGAACGGGCAGGAACTCGCACTGACACCCATGATGAGGGGCTGGCGATCCTGTGGTGTCGCGTCCACCAACTGGAATGCGGCCAACAGCCACATCGCCAACACTGGCGCCGCGAGTGCGGCCGGGACCCACCCAAGTTGTGCGCCCGGGCGTGACAGCCGCAATGCCGCGACCAGGCTGGCGAACGCCACGGACGCGGGGAAGGCGAGCTTGAACCAGAACATCGGCAGCCGCGCCGCCTCGTAGATATCCTGGCGCACGCCGAGCATGATCGCCATCATCACCGTGGCGCCAAACGCGCCCCAGCCGAGGGCGGTCGCGTAGCGGCGTGCGGCCGCGTTGGGCTCAACCGCGCCGGCACCATTGGCGAGCATGGTGATCAAGTCATCTGTTTTCATCGTTCGCTTTTCATCTTCGCGGCGAGCGCCTTGAGCCCGCGATGAACGCCGGGAGATATTGGGACGCACACATTTTCGACGTTCCGCTCGCGCGGCTTCCCACAGAAGTGGCTTGCCGTGAGCGAACTGTCCTTGCCGAAACTTCAGGCCGCCAACTTCAATTTCGGATGGAGCCCCGCTCGCGCCGCCAGGCACACGAGCAGATCGAGGCTGAACTGACGGATCTTGCCATGCTTGAGGTCCGACACACGCGCTTGCGTGATGCCTAGTACTTTGGCGCCTTCAGTTTGCGTCATGCCCGAATCGGCGGGGGGGATCACACCATGGACCACCGGGTGAGCAGTTCGAGTTTCGTTCAACAACTAATGAGCCAATCCAACATCCGGTACCGGGGGAAAGCATCACGCGGCCAGCAGCACGCGCGAAGTGGGCTTTCCGGATGTCTTGACGCGCAATTGCTGAACTCCAGATCGCCTAGGC
>JAYWDM010000498.1:0-3696 GCA_043779885.1 Betaproteobacteria bacterium
CCGCTGCATCCCAAATCGACGCTAATGAAGACAGAGTGGGGACATGGCTACGTTGGTCTGTCCGTATGCGGCAGATAGCCCGGATCGTCCCTCCACCCCGGCACCTCTCGGGTGCAGGGCGTACCATACAAGCCCGGAAGGAGCGCGGCGCATTCCGGGGAACCCCCAGGTCTTGCGCTGCGGCGAATGATTGTTTCTGACGATTCCCCCGGCTTTAATTTCATTGCATCCGGGCTTGCTTAATCCGGAACCACGAACTGCGGATTCCATACCACCTCCCATAAATGCCGGTCGGGATCCTGGAAGTAACCCGCGTAGCCGCCCCAGAACGTGTCCTGCGCGGTTTTCACTATTACCGCACCGGCCTGTTTCGCCTGCGCCATGACCGCATCGACTTCCGCTTTTGACGCAACGTTATGCCCGAGCGTGAACTCCGTCGGACTCGCGTTCCCCAGCGCAATGCCCGTGTCGTGCGCGATGCTCTTGCGCGGCCAGATGGCCAGCTTCACTCCGGACTGCAAATCAAAGAATGCCACCGCGCCGTGCTCGAATTGCGTGCCGATAATGCCTTCGGTCTTCAGGCCGAGGCCATCACGATAGAAGCGCAGCGCCCGGTCCAGATCGTCGACGCCGACGGTAATCATGGTGATGCGCGGTTTCACACGGGCATCCTGTCGGCATGAAGTTGTTACTTGGGCACCCACGGCAGCGGCGCCTGCACCGCGAATTCGGTCTTGACGTCGATTACCGCCGGCAGATCGGATGCCATCGCCGCCTCGAACGCCTTGCGGAAATCCTGCGCCTTGTCGACGGTGACGCCGAAGCAGTCGAACGATTGCGCGACTTTGGCGAAATCGGTTTCGCGGTACTCGAAACATTCGCCCTTGTGATTGGGCTCGCTGCGGCCTTCATACGCGATGTTGAGATTACGCAGGCCCTGCGACAGGCAATGATTATTGTTGACGATGGTGACGGTCTTGATGCCGCGGCGGCGCGCGGTTTCGAGTTCGGGCAGGTGATAGAAGAAGCCGCCGTCGCCGCAGAAACAGATCACCGGCTTGTCGGGCGCGGCGCACTTCGCGCCAAGCGAAGCCGGGAAGGACCAGCCGAGCGAGCCCGCCGCGCGGAAATATTGCTGGGCCGGATGCCGCAGGTAGACGAGCGTGCCCGTCCATAGCGCCGCATAGCCGGTATCGGCGATGAGTATCGCGTCCTGCGGCAGCACCTCCGTGAGTTCGCGGCAGATGCGCTCCGGGCGTATCGGTATCTGGTCCGACGAGCGCGCGCTTTCCACTTCCTTGTGCCACGCGTCGACAAACTTTTGCGTGTGCGCGAGCCAGTCGTCGTGCTTGCCGGCGTCCGCAATCACGGCGAGCGCTTCGAGTCCGGCACGCACGTCGGACAGCACGCCGACGACGCCCGGGTAATTGCGGCCGATTTCGAGCGGATCGATATCGATCTGGATGATCGCGGTGCCTTGCTTCGGCATCGTCCAGTTGGAAGTGGTGTGGTCGCTCGTATTGCTGCCGGCGTAAATCACGAGGTCGGCTTCGGCGACGACGTGGTTTGCGCAGCCGCGCCCATAGAGCCCGACAGCGCCGCGAAAGAGCTGGTGGTCTTCCAGCATCGCGTGTTTCGCGTCGAGAGTAACGACCACCGGCGACTGGATGCGCTCGGCGAAGCATGCGAGCGCCGCACTTGCGCCGGCAATGATTACACCGCGGTCGGCGACGATCACCGGGCGTTGGGCCGCTTTGATGGCCACGACGGCGCGTTCGACTGCCGCGGGATCGGGCGCGGGACGGAACGCGGGGAACCGTGTGTGTGCATCATCCACCGTCAGATCGAACGTGCCTTCGAACGGCGTCAGCGCGTCGCCGGTGAAACCCGCGACGTCGAGGTGCACCGGGCGCGGCGTGCCGGTCGTCGCCTCGCGGAAGGCGGCGCGCAAGAGGTGCGGTATCTGCTCAAGGGCATCGATGCGGCCATGGAACTTGGTAACCGGCGTATACAGCGGCCCGTGATCGACTTCCTGGTACGCGTTGCGGTACTGGTTCGGCGCGACGTGGCGTCCGGTCAGCGCGATCACCGGCGAGTGGCCAAGGTAGGGGTCCTGCAGGCCCGACGCAAGGTTCGCGGCGCCCACCGACTGCGCCATGCACACGCCGGGGCGGCCCGACACGCGTGCGTAACCGTCCGCCATGTAGGCGACGGCTTTTTCCGAGTGGCCGAGCACGCGCGTAATGCCGAAGTCTTCCATCTCGGCGAGCGCGCGCCGCAGCACCGCATCCATGAAAAAAACGTGCGTCACGCCGTGCGCCTTGAGCAATTGCGCGACAAGCCGCGCACCCTTCATTTTCTGTGTCATCGGTGGCCTCTAGGAGCGGCCGCGGGTTGCGGCCGGGATTGGGCGCCGTGCGGGTGACGGCGCGTTTTTTCTGCCGCCATCATAGCGCAGACTTAAATTCTGTGATTAGATAGCTCGACAAGCTAGCCGGACAAATAAGCGGGAACCAGCCCGCTCCGCGGGTCATGCACGTTAAGGAGGAGCAATATGCAAGCGAAATGGATAAGCGTTTTGTATATCGCAGCGTTGCCGCTGGCGGCGCCGTGCATGGCGGCCGACGCTTACCCGGCGCGGCCGATACGGGTGCTTGCAGGCGGCGCCGCAGGCGGGCCGATCGACATCATGGGGCGGGTGGTCGGGCAAAAACTCTCCGATATGCTCGGCCAGTCGATCGTGATCGACAACCGCGGCGGCGCCGGCGGCACGATCGCGACACGTCTCGCGGCACAGGCCGCGCCCGACGGCTACACGCTGCTGTGCAACAGCAGCCAGTATGTGGCGGCGGCGAGCCTCTACAAGAATCCGGGCTATGACCCCTTCAAGGATTTCGCGCCCATCATCAACGCCGGCGTGAGCCCGAACATGATATTCGCGCATCCGTCGTTCGCGGCGCACAATCTGCAGGAGTTGATCGCGCTCGGCAAAAAACAAAAACTCTCGTACGGCTCCGCCGGCGCCGGCAGCACGCCGCATCTCACCGGCGAGCGGTTGCTCAAGCTGATGGCGGGCCTCGACGTCACGCACATCCCGTACAGCAGCGCCGCGCCCGCCATGCTCGCGGTCGCCGCGGGGCAGATACCGATCGGACTCACGGCGATGCCGCCGACGGTGCCGCTCATCAAGTCGGGCAAGATCCGCGGCATCGCGGTAACGAGCCCCGCGCGCATGCCGTCGCTGCCGGACGTGGGCACGGTCGCCGAGCAGGGATTTCCCGGCTACGAAGACTACACGTGGATCGCATTTTTCGCGCCGGCCGGCACGCCCAAGGCGTACGTCAACATGCTGAACCGCAGCATCACCGCGATCGTGGCGCAGCCCGAAACGAAAGAGCGGCTCGGCGTGCTGGGCTTCGACCCGGTGTCGAATACGCCGGAGCAGTTCACCGAATACGTGCGCGTCGAAGTCACCAAGTGGGCGAAGGTGATCAAGGAATCCGGCGCGCGGGTCGATTGAGGCTGCATTAAGATATTCCCTCCCTTTCAAGGGGAGGAGAATTTATTTACCGTATCCGGAGAATTAATGTCGAAACTCGATGACTACAGCACGAGCTACCGCTTCATCAAGATGGAGCGGCGCTCAGGCATTCTGCAGATGACGCTGCACACGGACGGTGGCCCCTTGCAGTGGAA
>JAYWDM010000499.1:0-10374 GCA_043779885.1 Betaproteobacteria bacterium
GCAGCGACGCTTATTTTGAGCGCATTGAAACGCTGGTCGCGGCGATGCTGGAAGACGATGGCGTGCGGCTGCCCGGCGACCGCCGCCATGGGTTAGCCGCGCGCGCTGCGCAGGAAGGAATCGAAATTGCTGACGCGCTGCACGCTGAGGTTACCGCGCTGGCGTCCGCTCCTCTTGGCGGTAACCGGTAATAGGTGTTAGCATAAACAATTAGTTACCGTAATTCATTGAGGGAGAATGTCATGCAGAAATCCGGAATCGTCGTCTTTGCGCTATTCGGGAGCGCAATAGTAGCCTTGCTCGCGGGGCTCCTCTACCAGAACGCGCGGGTGCACGCGGAGCCGGAACTCACGACGCCTTTCCACGGCGTGCTGCTGACCAACGGGCAGGCGTTTATCGGCAGGCTCGAAAAAGCCGGCACGGCCTTCCCGGTGCTGCGCGAGGTCTATTACGTGCGCAGTCAAACCAATCCCGAGACCAAGCAGGTTGTAAACGCGCTGGTCAAGCGCGGCCAGGAATGGCACTCGCCTGACGCGATGATTCTGAGTGCTTCCCACATCGTGCTCATCGAACCGGTGAAACCCGAATCGCAGATGGGCAAACTCATCGAAGAGAATCGCAAAACCGCCGGGACACTGCCGCCGCAAAAATGAGATGGAGTGCCGGCTTGCTCAGGAAAAGTCGCGATTTGCGAGGACCCTGGCGTGCCGGTGCGCGGTCACATAGCCGCGTCTTGCCTGCGGCGCAAGCTTAGTCCGGCCAAGCCAATCGCCAGCAAGGCCAGCGTCGCCGGGTCGTATCCCGCGGACGAGTTGCTGCCCGTCGCGAGCGCTGACCGGTTCGTGTCAATGGCGCCCTTCCTGTTGCTGACAAGCGGATCAGCGCGCGCAGGACACCTCTATCGATTGCACGGTGAAACGCCCGTATGAGAAGGCAATATTCTGGCCTGTTATGAATATTCCAATGATGTCAATCGGTTGAAAATTCAGGGTAGGCGCGGGTGAGGGAAACTGTAAAATTTCCCGACACTGTTTTGGGCATCATGAGGTCTGTCCGCCTTGCCCACGCCGGTCGTTAAGGGGGCAGTCATTCGGGTCAGGCGTGCACGGCGGGTGCGTGCGCGAAACAGCAAGCACCGTTTGCGGAAAGGGTTGATGTTCCGCTCGGGCAAGTGTGTCCGGTCGAATCCGCCGCGTCTCTCCGGGGCGGTTCGAAAATCGCGTGCCGCGACCGCATGCAGCTCCGTTTTGCATTGTTTTTGCATTCAGCCTGTGATCCACGCGTAACAAACGCCAGTGAACGCAACGCTGGGTTGCCTTACCCCGTTGCCCGGCGTAACGTAAGCGGGCATAACAACAATACGCATTCAACCAGGAGAGGATCATCATGCTTACACGACGCGACTTCGTGCTCGGCGCAGTTGCCGCCGGCACGCTCATGCACACCCGCTTCGGCTTTGCGAAAGCGTCGCAGCCGGGCACCGCGGTAAATTTCGACGTGCCCGCCGGCGCGTGCGATTGCCATACCCATATACACGGGGACCCCGCAAAATTTCCGTTCTTCGCGGGGCGCACCTATACGCCCGAGATGGCGTTGCCGGAGGAAATGTCGGCACTGCATAAGGCGTTGCACATTCAGCGCGTAGTAATCGTCACGCCCAGCATTTACGGCGCCGATAATTCCGCGACGATCTATGGCATGAAGGCGCGCGGCAAGGACTCGCGCGGGGTCGCGGTGATCGACGACAAGACGACCGATGCCGATCTCGACAACCTCGCGCGTCTCGGCTTCAAAGGCATACGCCTGAACCTTTCCACCGCCGGCATCAATGATCCCAACGTGGCGCGCCAGCGTTTTGTCGCCGCCGCCGAGCGCGTGAAGAGCCGCAACTGGCATGTCCAGCTCAACACCACGCTGCCAGTGATCGCCGCAATGAAGGACGCGCTTGCCGCCTCGCCGGTGCCGCTGGTGTTCGATCATTACGGCAACGCCAAGGAAGAACTTGGCGTGCAGCAGCCCGGCTTCTCCGATCTGGTTGACCTCGTGCGTTCGGGCAAGGCGTTCGTCAAGATTTCGGTCACGGCGGGCCCGCGCCAGAACTACGCCTATTTTACGCCGCTCGCGCAGATGCTGATCGCCGCCAACGTCGATCGCATTCTGTGGGGCACCAACTGGCCGCATCCGAATTCGGCGGGTGGAAGCACGGCCAAAGTCACGCCGTTGTGGCAGGTCGATGACGGCCTCGTGCTGAATCTGCTGCCGACCTGGGCGCCCGATGCGGCAGTGCGCAGGAAAATCCTCGTCGACAATCCGGCGAAGCTGTACGGCTTTTGAGAGGCCATCGTCAGCCACGCGGGGGCCGCCATGAAGAACCTATGGTCGGTGGTGAGCGAAGGAGATTGATTGTGAAACAAATCTGCGCGCGCATTAGCAGGGTCTGCCTGCCGGCAATCTGCTGCCTCGCTTTGGGTTTGACCGTTATGGCAGGCCATGCGGCAGACTATCCGCCGCCGCAGGAAGGCAGTTGGGTGGCGAAGGACTTTCGCTTTCACACCGGCGAGGTGATGCCGGAACTGCGCCTGCACTACACAACTGTGGGCGTGCCGTCCGGAGAGCCGGTGCTGATTCTGCACGGCACAGCCGGCTCCGCTGCCAACATGCTGACGCCTGCGTTCGCCGGCGAGCTGTTCGGGCCCGGGCAGCCGCTCGACGCCAGCCGCTACTTCATCATCCTGCCGGACGCGCTCGGCACCGGGAAGTCGGGCAAGCCGTCGGACGGCCTGCGCGCCGCGTTTCCAAAATACAATTACGACGACATGGTCGACGCGCAATACCGGCTCGTCGCGGAACACCTCGGCGTGAAGCACCTGCGCGTCATCATCGGCAATTCGATGGGCGGCATGCAGACCTGGATGTGGGGCGTCAAGTACCCGGACTTCATGGACGCGCTGGTGCCGATGGCGTCGCAGCCGACTGCAATGTCGAGCCGCAACTGGATGATGCGGCGCCTGATCATCGATTCCATCCGCAACGACCCGGAGTGGATGAACGGCAACTACGCAAAGCAGCCGCGCAGCCTGCAGTTTGCTTCCGTGTACTTCGGCATTGCCACCAACGGCGGCAATCAGGCGCTCTACAAGGCGGCGCCGACGCGCGAGAAAGCCGACCAGATACTCGACCAGCGCCTCAAAGCGCCGTTTCGCGGTGACGCCAATGACAGCCTGTATCAGTGGGATTCTTCGCGCGACTACAACCCGTCTCCCGGTCTCGAACGCATCCAGGCCGCATTGCTGGCCGTGAATGCCGCCGACGACGAACGCAACCCGCCGGAGACGGGCATCATGGACCGCGAAATCAAACGCGTGAAGAACGGCCGCTATTTTCTGATCCCGGCGAGCGAAGCGACCGCCGGTCACGGCACCACCGGCCGCGCCAGATTCTGGAAGCAGCAACTTCAGGAGTTGCTTGAGCGTGCGCCGCGGGTGGCGAAGTAGCGAGTGTGGCGCTATGCAATTAACGAGACATTCCCTCCCCTTCAAGGGGAGGGCCAGGGTGGGGATGGGGCGACATTCGAGCGCTATCACTTCATAGTTCTCTCGTGCGCGGGCTTTGACGTAAGCGCTTGAGGTGGTGAACGCGCCTGGCGCGCGCTACATCCAGGCAGATAATTTTTGTCACAGAATGTTTAGGAACTGGATTCTGTCACGTAGTTTTTAGTAGCGTATTCTAGTTGTGCATCAGGGCAGCCCATGGATTCTCGCGGAAAACGGCTATTGATACTTTTGCACTACGTCCTCGCCACACCATTTTTATGTGGATCAATTTACTTTCTATTTGAGCCATGGGGCATTACGCCAGAAGATGGATTGGTTCCATTGCACGTTCAGTTAAGCGTCAACGACCGTACAGGGGTCCGTGCGACTTTCATTTCCAAGTGGAACGAGCCCCACTCTTTGTCGCTTGCATTTCCCGCAACGACAGGCGACATCGACATAGACAGGATTGTTGATCTTGCAAGCCATACCGGAACGCAAACCTGGCCTCCTGCATTCGATTTCGAATGGCAGGTATATCGACGCGAGACTGAAGTTGGTCGCGGCTTGGGAAAAAACGGCGCAAAAGGTTTCAGCTTGAGCGGCAATCGCCTGCGCACTCTGATTTTCGGTGAGTTTCCCCTGCGTGCTGGAGAAACCTACGCCGCGACGCTCTCCTTTGGCGCCGACTTCGATCGCTTTCTAAGGGTCTCGCCCTTGTTGCAAGTACGTATGGCTAATAGTGGGAGCAGCGCCTATCTGGCCTTCTCTCGGGGGCTAAAATTAAACTACTTCATCGCGCTAAGCGTCCTGGGGTTGCTGTTGCTGGGAGGAGGATTACGCTTACAACGCAAGATGCACGCCAAACTCTGATATTTGAGAGAGTCGACCAGCGGGTTGCGGCTAACCCGGCGTTCAATACGGCCGTCTCGTGGGTAGCGCTTCGCGCCGACCCTCTCCGGCGGGCGACGCCAGCCGGCACATGCGACGCAACCGCGACGCCAGGCATGCGACTTATCTCCCCGCCAGCACCCGTTCAAGGTCGTCCAGTATCCGCGGCGTGCGCACTTTGCGCTCCCCACGCGCCAGCAGAATAAAATTGTCGGCGAGTATTTCTTCCGGGTGGATGATGTAGCGCGTATTGCGCCCGATCGCACTGAAATATTCGGGCACGCTGCCTGGATCCAGCAGCACCAGCGCGGCGCCTGCGCGGCTCACGCTCCAGTTGGCGCCGCTGCCCATGACCGCCAATAGCCGGAAAACCATGCGTTCGAGAAAAGTCCCGGGAAGCGTCGGATCGAACGACTCTTCTTTTGCGAACAGCACGGGATAAAACGTTTCCGCATCGCTGTCGCGCTCCAGCGTGATGCAATAGCGACTATCCGGGGCGTCGGGATTGGTGATGCGGCGGGGCTCGAGTTCGGGCGGCCAGGCGAGCGGGCCGCAATCGCGGAAACCGACGATCGCATACAGCGCGTTGCGGCGTTCCGGCACATGGCGCGATATCACGTGAAAGATTTCGTGGATGATGACGCGGTCGATTTCGGCGGCGGCGACGGTCAGATACGGCTGCGGCATGACAATCGCATTGCCGCGCGTATACGGTGTGTCGGCTTCCTCGCGGCCGGTCGTCTTGACGAGCAATACTTCGCGCGGCAGCGGCAGTTTCAGCGTTCGCAGCAGTTCGCTTATCCCGGCGATGGACAAGGAAAGTTTCGCGACTTCCGCGGGCTGCCATTCGAGCGCCTGGTCGGCGGCGAACTGCACGAAATCCGCCTCCGTGACGGCTTCACGGCGCCCGGTGCGGGCCGAACGGTCGTAGATGCTCATGGCGGCAACAAATGCGTCGCGGGTTGCCAGCAGTTGCCTGCTTTCAGCGGCGCTGGCAAAGCGAACTTGCGTTGCGCCGTACAGCGGGACGGATTGCGCCGATGCCGGATTGACGCCGGTCAGCACGAGCCATGCCGCAAGTTTAAGGAGGTTCAAAATAAGTCCGTTCGTGCCGATGTGTGAGCGCACGGACAAAATACTTTCGGGAGGTAGTCCCCGCTGGGAAAAAAGCGCGTCCATCGCACCAGAGGTATTGTATTTTGAAATGCACCTGAAGTCTGCCATTCCGCGCAAGCCGGTACGGCAGCAAGCACGATGCGAGATCCCGGATTCATCCGTTCTGGCGTTTGCCGGATTCCGGCGTGCGCGGGAACGACGAGTGTTTATCCGCCATTTATGTAAAAATCAACATTACGGATTCACCCGGGGAAGAAAACCATGCTGGTCAGTTGTTATGCCTATCAGGACGGCAAAAGAATCGGGGAAATAAAGCCCGACGACATCAGCGAATACGTCAGTCGCCCGGAGTGCTTCGTCTGGGTTGCGCTGCGCGATCCGGGCCCGGGGGAACTCGCCGCCATGCAGCATGAATTCGGGCTGCATCCGCTGGCGGTCGAGGACGCGCGCCACGGCCATCAGCGTCCAAAAATCGAGGAATACGGCGATTCCTTGTTCGCCGTGCTGCAAATCATCGAGTTCGTCGACGGCGAATTGAGCGTCGGCGAATTCGATATTTTTGCCGGGCCGAACTACATTCTGTCGGTGCGCAGCCACGCACAAAAAGGCTTCACCGAGGTGCGCGCGCGCTGCGAGCGCGAACCGCATTTGCTACGGCTGGGCTCCGGGTTCGTCCTTTACGCCCTGATGGACGCAGTGGTAGACCGCTATTTTCCGGTGATCGATGCGCTGGAATCGGAACTCGAGGGCCTGGAGGAACGCATGTTTGCCGGCGGCTCGGCGCGTACCAACATCGAGGCGATGTACGCGTTAAAGCAGAAGCTGCTGGTTTTGAAACATGCGACCGGCCCGCTGTACGAGGACGTCGGAAAACTCCGCGGCGGGCGGGTGCCGCAGGTCTGCATCGGAACGCAGGAATACTATCGCGATGTCCACGACCATCTCTCGCGCATCACGCAGTCGATCGAAGCCCTGCGCGAAATGGTGACCACGGCGCTCTCGGTCAACCTGTCGCTGATCTCGCTGCAGGAAAACGAGACCACCAAGCGTCTCGCCGCCTGCGCTGCACTGGTGGCCGTGCCCACGCTGATCGCCGGCGTTTACGGGATGAACTTCAAGCACATGCCGGAACTCGACTGGCAGTTCGGCTATCCGCTCGCCGTTGGCATGATGCTCACGATCGACGCCTACCTGTTTTCGCGCTTCAGGAAGTCGGGCTGGCTGTAACCGCTTTTTGCGATGGCCCCGTATTTGTCATTACGCGCGAAGCGAAGCAGTCGTGTTTGGCCAGGCGTCAACGAACTACGGCATTGCTTCGCTGCCGGCGGCTCCTCGCAACGACAGGGACGGAAAGTTTTGATCAATCTGATAGGCGCAGTCATGGAACATGCATGGTTCCGGGTCAATTGTGGTTTTGCGGCGTGCTGCTTCGCAATCGCCCTGTTCGCCGGCAGCGGCGCGCACGCGCAAACGCCCGTGGTAACCGGGGATGCGGCGGCACTGACCCGTGAAGCCGGGCGGATGCTCGATGATTTGCAGATCCCGAACGAGGTATTCGAGGCCGCAGCCGGCAAACTGTTGCAGGCCATAACGCTGGATCCCGGATACGCAAAGGCGTACGTTCAGCTCAGCAGGCTGGAGATCATGGGCGGGCTTGAAATGGGCCGCAGGTTTGCGCCAATGTCGGTTGAAACCGCGGAGAAGGCGGTCGTCAAGGCGCTGGATCTTGATCCGTCCGACGGCTATGCGTGGGTGCTGAAGGCGCACCTGTACGTCGACAGACACCGGTTGAGCGAGGCCAAGGCGGCACTCATCCGGGCGGAGAAAGCCGGGACTGACAGCCCGTGGTTGATGCTCAACTGGGCAGAGGTATTCGAGCAGGAGGGCGACCTGGAAAGCGCCGCCGAACGCTATCAGGCGGTACTGAAAAGCGGCACCGTGAACAAGAGAGCACTGCGTTACGCGTATCGGCAGCTCACCGGCTATTACATCCTGAAGCGCGACTGGGAAAACGCGGAGCAAATGCATCTCGCGCACAAACAAATAGATCCTTACGATGCCTGGGCGCCGACGAATTTCGCCGCGTCACTGGCGCGCGCGGGCCAGTTCGCACGGGCGATTCCGCGCGCTCGCGAAGCGCTGCGGACCAGGGATTACGAGGCGGCACGGCGCGCGCTGGCCATCGCGCTGTTCGGACAATGGGCGACTTCGATCATGCAGGGCGAGAACAGCAAGGAGGCGGCGGCGTATCTCAGCGAGGCACGAACTATCGCTCCGAACCTGCGGCAAGTCGCGCTCGACACCTACTCGAATATCAATACCCGCATCATTTCCCAGGCACTTATCAGGCAGGGGCTGGTTGATCGCGAGGAAATTTTTCGCAGGTTAAACTAATGCTTCGCATTTGATGGGACATTCCCTCCCCTTGAAGGGGAAGGCGAGGTTGACGCTACGCGATCAATCGTACCCATCCCCATCCCACGTGCCCCCTCGCCGCTGCGCTTGCTCTTCCCCTTGAAGGGGAAGGAGAGAACATCTCTCGCGTGCGGCGCAGACTTTCCGCCTTTCCAAGGGTAGGCGTTTCGCCAGGCGCGACAAGTCAGCCCGCGGGCGCGGGAGCGAGCCGCGCCACCGGCTGTTCGCGTATCGGCCAGTTAATGAGCGCCGCAAAGACGCCCAGCGCGATCGCGATCATCCAGACGACGTTGTAGGAACCGGTTTTGTCGTAGAGGTAGCCGCCCAGCCATACGCCGCAGAAGCTGCCCATCTGGTGCGAGAAGAACACCGAGCCCAACAGCATCGACAGGTAACGCACGCCGAAGATATGCGCGACGATGCCGCTCGTCAGCGGTACGGTGGACAGCCACAGGAAACCGATCGCAGCGGCGAATATATAAACCGACAGCGGCGTGATCGGCAGCAACAGGAATATCACGATTACCACGCTGCGCAGGGCATAAATTCCCGCCAGCAGGTATTTCTTGGTGTAGCGCGCGCCGAGTTGTCCCGCCGCATAGGTGCCGAATACGTTGAACAAGCCGATCAATGCAAGCGCGGTGACCGCCACGCCGGCGGAAAGACCCCGGTCGCGCAAAAACGACGGCAGGTGCACACCGATGAACACGACCTGGAAGCCGCACACGAAGTAACCCGTGGTCAGCAGCCAGAAACTCGGGCAGGCGAAAGCTTCGCGCAGCGCCTGCGGGACCGACTGTTGCCGCGTGCTCGCGGCGGCGGGCGTTTCCCGCAAACCCATCGCAAGCGGGATGATGAGGCACACCAGCGCCGCGAGCAGCAGCAGCGTATTGCTCCAGCCTATCCCGTCGATCAGCGTCTGCTCGAAAGGTACCATCAGGAATTGACCGAATGACCCCGCGGCGGCGGAGATGCCGAGCGCCTGTGAACGCTTGTGCGCCGGAAAATTGCGCCCGATCACGCCGGAGATCACGCTGAATGTGCAGCACGACAGCGCAAGCCCGATCAGCACGCCCGCCGAGAGGCTGAACAGCAGCGGGCTTGACGACGCGGTCATCAACGCGAGACCTGTCGCATAGAACAGCGCACCTGCAATTATCGACTTCGGCGCACCGTAGCGGTCCGCGATCATGCCGGTGAACGGTTGCGTAATGCCCCACAGCAGGTTCTGAATGGCGAGCGCGAACGAGAACGCTCCGCGGTTCCAGCCAAACTCGGTGGTCACCGGCAGCAGGAAGAGACCGAGCCCATGGCGGATGCCCATCGCCAGCGTGAGGATGATGCTGCCGCAGACGAGGATGGTTACGAGCTGACGCGATTTGTCGGACATTGAATGTGCGCTGGTTAACTTGCCTGGTTCGGCGAACTGATGATTCAGGACACTAGCAACTTGATGCAAGACGCCCAGCTATGTCATTGCGAGGAGCCAAAGGCGACGAAGCAATCTCGTAGTTCATTGATTCCTTGCAAAACGAGATTGCTTCGCCATGCTCGCAATGACAAATGAAAGGGTTGTGCATCGAGCTGCTAAATCGCATCACACACCGCTGACGTGACAATTTCCGTCGTCGCTTCGCCGCCGAGGTCCGGCGTGTGGATTTTTTTTGCGGTCACGGTTTCGATCGCCTGCATCAGGCGCGCCGACGCCTCTTTTTCGCCGAGATGTTCGAGCATCATCGAGGCGGTCCAGAACGTCGCGATGGGATTGGCGATGCCTTTGCCCGTGATATCGAAGGCCGAGCCGTGGATGGGCTCGAACATCGACGGAAACGCGCGCTCGGGATTGAGGTTGGCCGTCGGCGCAATACCGAGGCTGCCGGACAACGCGGCAGCCAGATCCGACAGGATGTCCGCGTGCAGGTTGGTGGCGACGAACGTGTCGAGCATATAGGGCTTCAACACCATCTGCGTGGTTACCGCATCGACCAGCACGCGCTGGGTTTCGACGTCTGGATAACCTTTCGCCACCTCGTAAAAGATCTGGTCCCACATCACCATGCCATGGCGCTGCGCGTTCGATTTGGTGACGAGCGTGAGGTGCTTGCGCGGACGCTGGTTGGCCAGCTCGAACGCAAAGCGATGAATGCGCTCGACGCCGTTGCGCGTAAATACGGATGTTTCAGTCGCCACTTCTTCGGGTAAACCGGTATGCACGCGGCCGCCGCTGCCGGAGTACTCCCCTTCGGAATTCTCGCGGATGATCACCCAGTCGATGCGCTCGCCGCCCGCGAGCGGGCTCGTCACTCCCGGCAGCACGCGCGCCGGGCGCACGTTGGCGTATTGATCGAAGCCCTGGCAGATCGGCAGGCGCAGGCCCCACAGCGAAATGTGATCGGGCACGTCGGGCGCGCCCACGGCA